>JABXID010000043.1 GCA_013373245.1 Gammaproteobacteria bacterium | reverse complement strand
ATTAGCTGCGGGTAACTGTGTGGTATTAAAACCATCGGAGCTTGCTGAAAATACTTCTAAATTATTAGCTGAGCTTATTCCTAAATATTTAGATAAATCGGCATTCCACGTTTACGAAGGTGGCGTGGCAGAAACCACAGAGTTATTGAAACAACGTTTCGACCATATTATGTACACTGGCAGTGAATTGGTGGGCAAAATCGTTATGCGTGCTGCCAGCGAGCATTTAACACCTGTTTGTTTAGAGCTTGGTGGTAAAAGTCCTTGTGTCGTCGATGGTAGTGCAAATCTGAAGGTGACTGCAGAACGCATTATCTGGGGGAAGTTTTTAAACGCTGGGCAAACCTGTATTGCTCCTGATTATGTATTGGTGACACCGGAACAACGCGAACCACTGATCAAAGCGTTAAAAAATGCGCTTATCAAACAATATGGTCGTGAGCCAAGTCAGTCAAAAGATTATGGCCGAATTATTAATGAGCGCCACTTTAAGCGTTTGAAAAGTTATTTAGAAGATAATCAGGAAAATATCATTGTCGGCGGTCAATCGAATGAGTCGCAGAAGTTTATCGCGCCAACGTTAGTTTTTTCACCAGAGCTTGACTGCGCATTGATGCAAGAAGAGATCTTTGGTCCGATTTTACCGATTGTAGAAATAGAATCGACCAGTCATGCGATTCGATTTATCAATCAACGTGAAAAACCGTTGGCTCTATATTTATTTAGTAAAAACGATGCGGTGATTAAAAATGTCACGCAACAAACCAGCTCAGGTACTTTGTGTGTGAATGACACTATGGTGTTTATGATCAATGATAAAATGCCGTTTGGTGGGGTTGGGAACTCAGGTATGGGGTCATATCACGGCAAATGGGGTTTTGATACTTTCAGTCATTTGAAGCCAGTTATGCACCGGAGCTTTATGTTAGATGCGCCAATTCGATATGCACCTTACTCGTCGTGGAAACAAAAAATAGTGAAGTGGTTACAGAAGTTATAACGCTTTATACGCTTTTACGGACGGGCATTAGTCAACGGTTAATATCTTCAAATCCGCCACTTCGAAACAGTGGCGTTTTTCTTTCTCTGTCGTCGCGAATTCCATTATATATGCAGTAAACTCCCTGTTCACTTTTGGTAAATACTTTATCAGTGCAGTATTTATCAGCCACGTCAGCATCGACCATGATCAAGTCTCCAGGTTGGCAAGCAAACGGTACCTTGCCTACGTACACCTTATCGCATTGGCGATAGACAGGATCACCCTCATCTAAGCTGGCCAAATAGTCGCGACCCCAAAAATATATCCAAGCTAAAGTGATCGCCAATACCGTCAACAAAATATAGGTTGAACGAGGTGTATTAGCGATGCGATTTATTAAGCTCTGTATCGACAATTTTGCGCTCTTCATTGATTAAATAATTAATCCTATATCGGCAGCAAATCTGTTTTGCCAAAGTAAATCTTGTTACAACAATTGCATTCGATTTTAGTTAATTGATCTTTGCGAAATAAACGTTAGCAGCAGCTTTTACTTTTGGCGCTAACAATACCGCAGATAACATGGTTGGTATTGCCATTAAGCCGTACATACCAATCATAAAGTTAAACACAATATCCAGAGTTACCAAACAGCCAGTTACTATCATGGCCAGATAAAAGCCCTTATAGTACTTTCTATTCTTTTCACCTACCAAGTATACAAAGCACTTTTCACCGTAATACCAGTAGGTGAACATGGTGCTGGCGGCTAAAAACAGTATTTGAATTGCCAATAATATTTGACCAATCAATCCAAGCTCGTGACCAAATACTTGCATAGTAAGCTCAACGCCTTTAACACCTTCGACATTTTGCCACATACCCGAGGCTAAGATCACTAACGCGGTACAGGTACATACAATTAATGTATCAACGATTGGGCCCAGCATGCCCACCAAGCCTTCTCTTATAGGTTCGTTAGTTTTTGCGGCGCCATGTGCCAAAACTTCCGTACCTATGCCGGCTTCATTTGAGAATACGCCGCGCGATACGCCAATGATTAGCACCCCTAAAAATCCGCCAGTAACGGCTTGCGGCTCAAATGCTTCAACAAATATTGATTTAAATAACGCAGGCAATTCTGGAATGTGATTAATCAACACGGCGAACGTCATTAATACGTACATGATTGCCATGCTTGGCACCAGTCGTGTGGTGACGTAGGCAACTCTTTTCAAGCCACCTAATATTACGGTAGCAACCAGTACAGTGACGATAACTGCAACAATTGCGTTAAAAAACATTGGTGAACTAACCCATGCGTCAGGAACCAACTCTTCGCGCAGTGCGGCGGTTAACTGATTGGCTTGGAATGATGGAATCGTTCCCCATAATCCGGCAAAGGCAAATAACAAAGCCAATGGCTTCCATTTTTGCCCTAAACCTTCGGTGACCACGTACATTGGCCCGCCGTGCACCTCACCTTTATCATCGGTTTTCCGAAACATAACACCCAAAGTACAAGTGAAAAATTTGGTCGAGACACCAAGCAGTGCAGTTAGCCACATCCAAAATACAGCGCCAGGACCGCCAGCGGTAATAGCCAACGCAACACCCGCAATATTGCCCATGCCGACGGTGCCAGCTAGTGCGGCAGATAACGCCTGAGCATGAGTTAATTGACCTTTGTCAGAATCGTGGTCGTGTTTACCTGATAACAACGAGATACCGTGCTTGAGATAACGGAAAGGCAATAAGCGAGAATATAAAGTGAAAAATATACCGCCACCGACCAATAATATGATCATAGGCATTCCCCAGACTAAATTTGAAAATGCGGCGGTAATTGAAGCGAGCCAATCCATGATTAATCCTTAACGTTTAAATTATTATTATTGCTTTCGATAGAAGAGGATGTTTTAACTCTAGAAGTACGTTGCCAGGTCAAAACCATGAAAGCGGAAGTAAGTAACAGCGGAATACAAATTACAAGGAGCATATTCCAACCTAACGTATTGATCACCCAACCGGCGGATAACGAGGCTAGTGCCTGACAGCTAAACATTACTGTGTCGTTAAATCCTTGCACCTTAAATTTTTCTTCCGGACGGTAACTGGCAGGTAATATTGCGGTGGCGGTGACAAACATAAAATTCCATCCAATTCCAAGCAATACCAACGCAAACCAATAATGAACATACTGCTGACCAGCGAACCCAATGGCAATGCAAATCAGCAATGCAATTATGCCGCAATATAAAATTGTCGATTGCCCAAACCGGCGTATTAAATTACCGGTAAAAAATGATGGCAAATACATGGCGATAATGTGACTTTGAATGACCCATTTAGTTGCGGCCATATCAAATCCACTGTGTACATGCATGCTGATTGGTGTTGCGGTCATAACAAAACTCATGACACTGAAACCAACCGTTGCGCAAATGATTGAGGCGAGGAAGATAGGCTGCTTTGCGATAACGGACAATGGCCGACTTTCTGATACTTGCTCGGAATGTGGCATTTCTATCTGTTGGTAAAAGCTAACAAAGATTAAAGACAGGCTAAGTAATACGGCGATACCAAGAAACGAACCAACAAACTCGATAGCAAAAAAGTCTTTCCCTGCAAAGGCGATTTCTGGCCCTAAAAATGCTGCAATTAAGCCAGCTAATAACAGCACAGAAACGGCGCTGCCTCCTTTTTCGGGGGCCACAGACTCCATTGCTGCAAACCTAAACTGTTGTACTGTGGCCAATGTAATACCGTAAAGTAAAATTGCACTGCAAAACAGCCAAAAGTTTTCGATGTAAATGGCAAAAGCACAAAATAAGCTGTTGGCGATACCGAGGATAATAGCTGTAAAAAATCCAGCTTTCCGGCCTAACTTCGCCAGCATTTTTGTGGCCGGCATCATAAACAAGGCTATACCAACCACCATACTAGCGACAGGAAGCGTTGCAAGTACCGCGCTTGGCGCCAGCTTCAAACCAATAAAACCACCAACAAAAACGATGATTGGACCAATCGAGCCAATAAGCGCTTGTGCTAACATCAACACCCAGACATTCGAGTGGAGCTTAGGGACAACAAAGAGAGTAGATAAATTTGACAAAATACAGCCACATAACAGAAATCTATAGCGTAAGAGTATATAAATTTAGGTTTTTATTCAGCTTTTATTTAAGTTGCTATTACACAGACTTTCGACAAGTGAACTAAAATATAAATCAATTGTCGAAACTGATATGCTAGATTTGTTTATCGTTGCTTCTAGAGGAGAGGTTATGAAATTTCCAACATACTTTTCAATGTCTGCACTTATTGCCGGTTCGATATTACTGTCGGCTTGTTCATCGCAGTCGGTGGCTGACTCGGAAACAAAAAAAGATGAAAACATGTTGGTTTCAATAAACTGGCATGAGCCGGAAAACTACCAAGACGTTAGAGCACCGAACGGTGGCCAACATCAATATCAAGAAAATATTTTTTACCAATTGGATAAGCACTTTCAAAAAACGGCCAAGAAGTTTTTACCTGAAGGTTATACGCTTAAGTTGAAAGTCACTGATCTTAATTTAGCTGGCGATGCTCGATTTCATCAGATGGGACATCAAAACATTCGACTTGTTAAATCGATATATTTTCCGTCAATGGAATTTGAATTTGAATTATTTCAAGATGGAAAATTAGTGAAGTCAGATACGGTAAAAATAAAAGACATGGCATTTATGGAACGTGGCGGACTTAACCGGTTTAGTGAAAGTTTACAATATGAAAAGCGTCTGATTAAAGACTGGTTTGATGACGAATTGTCGGCAGTGGTTACTCAATGGCAACGTCATTTAACTGCCGAGATGTCTTAGTCGAGTCGTTAATCATCTAATTCATTCAAGTTACAAAATGCTGAGTTTTAACTCAGCATTTTTGTATTTTTCGAGTGAGCCAGCAATAAAACGTACTGTGAGTATCGGCTTTCAAAATACACTCTGGTATTATCTCCCAAAACTAATTAAAGAAAGAACGGCAATGAAACAGCAATTACTAACCATGTTGCAAATGCAAGACGACATGAATACCAAAGTCCACCCAGAGTGGCGCAAACAAGGATTTGAGTGGCACCGAGCTATTTGGGTAGAACTGGCAGAAATGCTAGATCACTATGGTTGGAAGTGGTGGAAGCACCAACAACCAGATATGGAGCAAGTGCATTTAGAGCTAATCGATATTTTCCATTTTGGTTTGAGTGCGCGTTTGGTATCCGGTCAAGCAGTAAGCGATATTGCTGCTGAAATCGAGCAAGACTTAAAACAAGCGCAACAACAACCTACATTTGCAGAAAGTATCGAATTGATGGTGGCAAATACATTGGCAACCAAAAACTTTGACGTAAAAACTTTTGCAGGTTTAATGGCACAAACAGAACTTAGTTTTGACGAGTTATTCCGTCATTACGTAGGCAAAAACGTATTGAACTTTTTCCGCCAAGACCATGGTTATAAAACAGGTGAATACATCAAAATTTGGAACGGTAAAGAAGATAACGAAGTGTTGATGGACGTTTTAAAAGCAAACGACGCAACCGCCGCTGATTTCAAAGAAAAGGTATACGCAGGATTAAAAGCAGCGTATCCAGCTTAACACTAAATTATTATTCTGATTAAAGTAAGCCCACAATGTTAAGAACATTATGGGCTTTTTTTGTGGTATCGAGAGATGTTTAAAGAACTTATTCAATATTTTGGATCTCAACGAAGAATTATGGAAGCCGTTACCCTGCAACCCAATTAAATCAAGCCTTTCAGCAATGTCGTCTAGGCAAGATTAACACCGAACTACCACTCGCGCTACCACTTTTATTTGGGATGAATATCCAATTAATTGCCTAGGAATAGTCTTATTGTTATCTTATATGCGTGAATTATGGAAGCACATTGAATAAGGGATATTATGGCTAAACGCAGTTTTTTAGAAGATTTAACTCACTTACCTTGGCAAGTCAGTGCAGTGTTGTCAATCTCAGCGTATCTTATATTAACGTTAGTCATCCCAAACATAGTTACACCCAGTCCAATAACGCAGCCATTGGTTCAGGCTTTACATAATTACGCCATATATATTGCTGCTTTCCTAATACTCCCAGCTCCATTTGCTTATCTTAATTCAAGAAAGAAGCGCCTACGTCTCGAAACTCAGAAAACTTTAGAAACGATCAAGCAGTTAAGTTGGCAAGAGTTTGAGCAACTCATCGCAGAATACTATCGTCGTTTGGGCTTTTCTGTTTCGGAAAATACTCAAGCTGGCCCAGATGGCGGTGTTGACATAGTGTTAAATAAAGATAATGAAGTTATTTTGGTGCAATGTAAGCAATATCGTAATAAGCCGGTTGGAGTATCAGTAGTGAGAGAAATGTTTGGAATTAAAGAAGCCAATCGAGCTAATAAGGTAGTTGTTGTAACGACGTGTCATTTTACCAAAGAGGCTATTAAATTTGCAGCAGACAAAGACATTGAGCTTATCGGCGGTAATATGTTGATGCCTATGATTCAATCGGTTCAAATAGATTCAAAAGTAGTAGTTGAGAACATTATTACAGAAGGTCAAAGTAGAGCTATAAAGACGTGCCCCAAGTGCGGTGCTAGTTTGGTCTTAAGGACTGCAAAAAAGGGATCGAATGCAGGGAATCAGTTTTGGGGCTGTTCCACATATCCCAAGTGTCGTTTCACTAAAAATATAATTGAACTATAAGGCTTTCAACTCAT
>JABXID010000220.1 GCA_013373245.1 Gammaproteobacteria bacterium | reverse complement strand
TTGATGTTTGGCTTTAACACACCGTGGAACTGAAACGTTTGACGTGTGGTTATACGAATCGAGCCATACATGGTTTTTTCGTCGGCAAACTTGTCGATGGCCAACCATTGATCAGGTTGGATAATACCGCCAGGCATACGTGCGCGAAGCATTACGTTGTGTAATGGTTCGAGCTTTTGTTTTGCGCGCTCTGGGCGAATATCACGGTCGTCTTGTTGATACATACCGTGGAAACGGATCAATTGGAAGTTATCCGCGGTGAATCCACCCGTTAATGGATCAACTAAGTCCGCTTCAATCGTGCCACGTAAAAAGTTACTTTGTGTTTTTAGACGTTCGTTATCAGCAAACTTAGCGTTTTGGTCGTGTTTGCTGTTTGGTTTAAATTCTACTGTACTCACTGCTTTTCCTAAATTCTGTTGTCTTGGACGTTTTAGCTACAGGCAAAACGGATTAATACACGTCTTTCTGATAACGGTGGTTATTGCGCAACTCTTTCAAGTATTGCTCTGCTTCTTCATCGTTTTTGCTACCGTATTGTTTTACAACATCAATAAGTGCTTGATGAACGTCTTTTGCCATGCGATTTGCATCACCACAAATGTAGAAATGAGCGCCTTTTTCTAACCAAGCAAATAGCTCTTCACCGTTTTCACGGATGCGATCTTGCACGTAAATTTTCTCAGCTTGGTCACGGCTGAACGCTAGGTCGATTTTGTTTAACAAACCTGACTTAACGTATGCCTGAATTTCAACTTGGTATAAGAAATCTTGTGTGAAGTGTGGGTTACCAAAGAATAACCAGTTTTCACCTTCTGCTCCGCGTGCGTCACGTTCTTGTAAGAATGCTCGGAACGGCGCGATACCAGTGCCAGGGCCGACCATAATAACCGGAGTGTTGTCGTCGCTTGGTAAACGGAAGTTGTCGTTGTGTTCAACAAATACTTTGATTGATGAACCTTCTTCTGCGCGTTTTGCTAGGTAACCAGAACAACCGCCTAAGTGCTCGCTGTTAAATGCTTCAAATTCAACCAAACCAACGGTTAAGTGAACTTCTTCTTCCACTTCGGCTTGGCTTGATGCAATTGAATATAATCGTGCTTGTAATTTACGTGCACACTCAACAAGTGTTTGTGCGTCAAGTTTGGCTGGGTTCTGTGCAACGACATCAAAAATTTGACGAGCTTCAATGTATTCACGCATCGCCGCTTTATCGTCCGCTAGTTTTAATAACTCAGCGTTGTTGGTCGCTTGTGCATATTTTTCTACAAAACCTGGGTAAGACTGAGTTAACTCTAGTTTTTCAACCAGTGCTTGTTTAACTGTTAATGTTTCTTCGCCAAGTTTTACTTCTTCATCACCTGACAATTCAACACTTTTCAGTAGTGCGTCAACGGCTGTCTCGTCGTTTAAGAAGTATACACCTAACGCGTCACCTGGTTGGTAAGTGATGCCAGATTCTTCTAATGAAATTTCAACGTGTTGTACGTTTTTGGTTGAGTCACGACCAGTAATTTTTTGTACAACAGATAGCTCGGCAGCGTATGGATTTTGCTTAGTGTATTGGCTTGCTTGTGCTACAGGTGCACCAAAGCCAGCCATCGGAATAACTTGTGCTGTGCCTTGTGAGCTTGCTTTTAAATCTGGTTCGAATGCGTCTAATGCGCCACCAATCCAAGCGGTTGCTTGCTCTTCATAGTCAACGTCTAATTCGGCACGAGCGACAACAGTTTCTGCGCCAAGCGCTTTGAATCGTTCTTCGAAATCGATAGCGGTTTGGCAGAAAAACTCATAGCTTGAGTCACCTAAACCAATAACGGCTACTTTTACACCGTCTAATTTAGGTGCTTTTTTCGATGCTAAAAACTCGTGTAGATTTTCTGCGTCTTCTGGTGGTTCACCTTCACCGTATGTAGAAACGGCAACGGCGATGAACTTTTCTTTCTTTAACTGGTTAGGTTTGTAGTCAGACATATTAACTAACTTAACCGCGAGTCCTCGAGATTCAGCTTGCTCTTTTAACTGAGATGCAACACCTTTTGCATTGCCGGTTTGCGAACCATATAAAATAGTTAGCGCAGCCGCTTCGCCTGCTTGTGGGGCAACACCAGTGCCAGCTAGCTCAGTTCCTGGCATTGCAGCGTTTGCGCTTGCAGCTAAATAACCACTTACCCAAGCTTGCTGAATTGGGTTTAATTGACCAAGTAATTGCTGCAATTGAGCAATTTGTTGCGCGGATAGTGGTGACGCGACTTGGTTTAATTGTTGAACAAGTTGTACTGGACTCATAATTTGCAACCTAAATTTAAAGTTGCGCAATTGTAAAAATGATGTCTTATTCTATAAAGAACCGAAATTGAAGTCTTTATTCGTTAAAGTTATATGCAGCGGAAAATCCTATGTTTTATAGTCTGTTGAGTTGTTTGACCAGTGGTTATGATTTTTTTCTATGACATAGATCTTTTTCGGATTAATCTGTACAGATCAATAAAGACGCGGAGTTGGAGTTATTTCAGCGTTGAATAATAAAAAATATTTAATTGTGTTTAACCCTGTGGCTAATCGAGTCAGAAAATCACTGCTTAGCCAGTTAATTCAGCGATTAAAACAGCAAAACATGACATGGCAGTTGTACCCAACTGAACCATCAATGTCGGCCAATCGCCACTTTTTTAGGCAAAACATCGAAGATTATACCGACGTTATTGTTGTTGGTGGTGACGGTACGTTGCACAATGTTATTAATTGTTTAGGTGTGAACTCTCATATTCGAATGGGTTTGCTGCCTGCCGGTACGGGTAATGACTTTGCTAAATGGTTATACGGTCGACATAGGCAAAACTTAGAAATAGTTTTATCGACAGTGACAGGCGAGCAGACGGTCGAAATGACGGTGGGGCAATGCCAATTTAACGATGGTTCAAAACGATTATTTCACAATGTTTTGGGACTTGGTTTAGATGCGGTTTTAGCGAAAAAACTGACGCAACAAAAAGGTATTTGGGGAAAGTTGGGATATTTGGTCGCTGCGTTGCGAACCATACCGTTTTATCGTGCACAGGACATAACAATAAAAGAGCCTAGCCAATCTTTGACCTATGCAAACTTGATCACGGCATTTGCTAATGCGCCGTATTTTGGTGCTGGGATGAAAATAGCGCCAACTGCAGATGCAATGGCCAACAGCTTAGCGCTGTGTCGAATCGACATGTTGCCGCGTTTAACTATGTTTCAACAGTTGTTTCGATTATTTAATGGCTCTCATATTGAACAACCGTATACCGATTATCGAATGTTAAATGACGCGGTATTAATTGAATCAGAAGGATTAGATATTGAGGCCGATGGCGAATATATAGGTCAGTCTCCTTGCTCAATTTCGAGTATTAGCAATGCAATCAAAATAAAAAAGCCAACATAATTGTTGGCTTTTGTATTTAGTAATTTTTGGCAACTTACTTGTTAGAAACTTACGATAATTGTCGCTGAAGTTTCGGTATCTGTTTTATCAACACCTTCGTCTACGTCTGAGTTGGTTAATGTTTTGAAACCAAACTTCATTTTCATTGACGAGTTTAAATTAGAAACTAGTGCAGATTCTGTTGTGGTACGAGTGTTAAAGTCAGCATGTTCAACACTAACGTTTTGAGTGAACTTCGCGTTTGCCGATAACTTCCAAGACAAGTCTGCTGAAGCTCTAACAACAAAGCCGTCTTCCTTTGTCCCGTTTTGTTTTTCACCCTGTGAAAAACCTGGACCTACGTTCATGTCTAACGTCAGGTTTTCTTGTGCAACAGGGCGGAAGCTATAACCGGCTGCGATACTTAGGTATTTGGCAAAGGCGCCAAACTTATCGTCTGTATAACTACCGAAAGCAAACACCGCAGACGTGTCCGACAACTTGTAATCACCTTGTGCAGTAACAGCAAATTGTTGCGCTGTTTTTTCAGTAACTCGTTCACCAGCATCATTAACGGTTTCGTTTTCACGGAATAATGTGGCGAGTGTGTATTTGTTTTTCCACTCTGTGAGGTTATGAATAGCAGTGACTTTCGTTACAACAGAAGTAGACTCTGTATTACCCGTTGTAACGAGAGCGCCGAGTTCGGAAGATACTTCCCAGTTTGACGCAGGGGCTTCAGTTTCTTGTGCGGATAAATATGACGATGCTAAAGCCAGCGTTAAACAACTCAATTTGTACAAGTTTTTCATTAAAACTCCAATAACTAAAAGTAATTGTCCTAGTATAAACACAAAATGTGATAAATAAATGAACGGTTTTTACTTTCTGTGGCGATTAGAAATTAATAACGAGCGTTACAGACGTTTGAGTGTTGGTTTTTTCTTTGTTTACGGCTACCGAGTCATCATGGATCGCTTTGTAAGATACTTTCATTAAAGCAGAGCCGTGTATCTTTGCGGTTAGTGAGGTATCAAAAATCATACGGGTGTTGATACTTGAGGTTTCGATACTGAATTTTTGATTCAATTTAGCGTGGGAGCTAACAGTCCACTCGAAATTGCTCGACGACCTGAGCATAGGAGCACTTTCTGACTCTTCATCTTTGGGTTCTACGTGTGTAAAACCGGGGGCGATATCTATATCCCAAACAATCAAACTACCGTCAATAGCGCGGAAGCTATAACCTGCCACCCAAGAAAAGTAAGTTTTATAAGAACCAAAACGGTCAAAGTCGCCACTGGCGTATGAAAATAACGAACGTCGCTGATCCATTTCAAACTTTGCTTCACCGTTTACTGAGTATTTCTCTGAGGTGGTTTCTGTTACTTTTTTGCCGGTTTCGCTATCTACTTTTTGGTTTTCTTTAAAAAGTGAGCCAAAAGAATACTTTAGCTTCCATTGCTGGATATCGTGTTCAACGGTAATTTTAGAAAGGATTGAGGTGGACTCGTTGTTACCTGTGGTAACTAATGCCCCTAATTCGGCGTTGATATTGATGTCGAATGGCTTGTTAGTTATCAGCGGATCAAGCTTGTAACCACGCGTTTGGTAGTAGTTATTTGATAGCGCACTGCTAGAAAAGACAAATAAAAACAAGCTGATGAAAAATATAAATCGCATAGTTACCGACACTAAAACCTTATTGATTTCTTTAAACTGGAGACAATCGGTATACATTTTACAATTAATGAGCAATTTAGTGCAATTGCTTTAATCAGCATTTGCCAAATATAAAAGATCAACTGACTCTGGACATGACCAATTGGCTAAGAGAAAATTCGCTTTTATCCGACTGATTGAGTTTCCTATTTTTTATGGCCAGTGAACAATACGATGTAATTATCATAGGTGCAGGTGCTGCAGGATTAATGTGTGCTGCCACCGCCGCTTATCGAGGCCGACGTGTTTTAGTATTAGATCATGCCAAACAGGCGGGTAAAAAAATACTTATCTCTGGTGGTGGTCGCTGTAATTTTACCAATATGGATGTAGAGCCCAACAATTATTTATGTGGTAACCCGCATTTTGTGAAGTCGGCGTTATCGCGTTATACCCAGTGGGACTTTCTTGGATTAATTGCTAAATATAATGTTGCTTATCATGAACGTGATTTTGGTCAGTTATTTTGTGACGACAGCGCTAAAGAAATTGTTCGCATTTTAATGTCTGAATGCCAACAAGCGGGCGCAAAAGTTCAGTTACGTACAGACATTAAAGCCATTGAACCTGGCTGTCCCGGCAGCAAACCTTGGTATCAGTTGACCACTAGTCAAGGTGATTATGAATGTGAGTCATTAGTGATTGCTACGGGAGGGTTATCGATGCCCAAACTCGGGGCGACACCTTACGGTTATCAAATTGCCGAATCATTTGGCTTAAGCGTTTTACCAACTCGCGCCGGTTTAGTGCCTTTTACTTTGCATGATCATGATAAAGAAAAGTACGCCGATTTATCTGGTATCAGTTTGCCTTGCCGAATTGAGTCGAAAGACGGTACCAGTTTTTCAGCGGACATGTTGTTTACTCATCGTGGGTTGTCAGGGCCTGTGGTTTTGCAGATATCCAACTATTGGCTGGCAGGTGAGGCGGTCAGCATTGATTTATTGCCTTCGTTGGATATAGCCGCTGAGTTGGAAGCTCAGCGCAATAATCATCCTAATCAAAGTGTTAAAAATACCCTTAGTCAGTGGTTACCCAAACGTTTTGTTGAAGCGTTAATAACCAGCAAACAGTTACCAGATAAGCCGCTTAAACAATTGGTTCATAAAGAGTTTGATGCAATAGTTGAAACTATAAGTCATTGGCAAATAAAACCTAACGGCACTGAAGGTTATCGAACTGCCGAAGTTACTCTGGGCGGTGTCGATACCGATCAACTTTCGTCTAAAACTATGGAAGTTAAAACGGTAAAGGGGTTGTATTTCATTGGAGAAGTGATGGATGTGACCGGATGGTTAGGGGGTTATAACTTCCAGTGGGCGTGGGCAAGCGGCTATGCCTGTGGTCAATCGTGTTGATGAACACGTAAAGTAAAAAGACTATTTTAGTTTATGCTCTGGTTTAAAAACCCATCACTTAACTCGAATTATCAGCCGCTGCTGCTATTAAATTATGGTGCATGGCTGTCATTTTTCTTAGTGTATCTTTTGTATGCGTTTTTCTGGCGTCATTTTGCAGACAATACTGAAATACAATACTCCTTAACCACATCACTGCACTGGTTTTTTAAAGAGTGGTTGGCATGGCTCATCCTGAGTCCATTCATGTTAGGGTATTTGGTGTTGTCAAAGCGGTCGGTATTTAACAAATTACTTGTCGCGATATTAACAAGTTTGCTGGTCAGTTTATGTCTGCGAGGTTTGTTAACGTCACAAGAGTATTCCGCGAATGCCTTGGCAGCGATGTTGTTTGTATTGCCAAAATACATCCCTACTGCATTGGCAATTGCAGCTGGTTGGTATGTATTTGAGCGACGACAAGCCTCGAGTGACGTCTTGGAAGAGCATCCCAAAAATCCAGAGGTGTTACTTGAGAGTAATGGCCTTAAATTTAATGTTTCGCTCAGCGATATCCTTTATTTAAATTCTGCCGGAAATTATGTTGAGATTGTGACGAACAAACAGAGTTATATTCAACGCAGCACGTTTAAACAATTCTTACAAAGCTTGCCGAGCAATATGTTTGTGCAAGTGCATCGCAGTTATGCCGTGAACATCCAGCATTTAGTTAAACTAAGCAACAACGATAATGGTAGTGCGGTTGCCACGTTAATCAATCAGCAGAAAATTCCGGTCAGCAAAAACTATAAAAACAAAGTTAAGTCACTCGCTATTTCTAACTGATAAACAAAACCGGTACCTTATCGAGTTGGTATTATTTTACTCGCCCCAAAAATCTAGTGTTTGTCACACGTTCATTTCTCAGTTGATACCTTCCTCCCAAAATGTGTTATTTCGTCCCAAACCCTTTGTTTCTCAGGGGTTAGGTTATTAGTGTTTTGCTTGTTGTTATGACAGTTAAAAAACTTGAAACGTCAGGAAGGAGAAAACAGTGTTTAACAATAATTTAGCAAAGCACATTACTCGTGTTATTCATTGGGTTATGGCGCTTATTGTGATTGGTCTTATCGCTTTAGGCTTTTACATGGCCAATACCGAAAGTTATCAGTTCTATGATTTACACAAATCTTTTGGTGTTATCGCGTCATTGTTTTTAATCGCTCGGCTCGTTTGGCGTAAATTTTACCCGTGGCGTTCCTCGGCTAACGGAACAAAGCAAGCGCGTTTAGTAAGGTTTGCGCATCGCTTGATACTTATTTTGCTGTTGCTTATGCCACTCAGTGGCTTTTTGATAAGTGGGTTTGGTGGTCACGGGGTTGGTGTGTTCGGTCTACAAATTATTCCCAGTAATTATAATGACAGTGGTTTGGCGGTGCGTCATAATGAATTCTTAACTGAGTTAGGGTATTTCATGCACGAATTGGTAGCTTATCTGCTGACGGCTTTGCTCGTTTTGCATATCGCTGCGGCGCTAAAACATCACTTAATTGATAAAGACGATACACTAAAACGTATGCTTGGAACTTCGAAGAATTAAGAGCAAATAATTAATGTGCCAATGGGGTTAAGGTGTTGTAATTACAACACCTTGTTTTTTTATAACATGCTGATTAAGTGCGGTATTCGGCGTTTATTTTGACGTAATCGTAACTGAAATCGCAGCTCCAAATGGTTGCGTTTTCGCTGCCGCGGTTGAGTTTCACCGTCATTTCGATTTCAGCTTTGTTCATAATTTGTTGGCCCGCTTGTTCGTTATATGACGCGGCTCGCCCGCCACTTTCAGCCACTAGAGTATCGCCAAAATACAGTTGTACGTTATCGACATTGAGGTCGTTTAACGAATCGCAATCTCTAGATGCATATCCGATGGCGGCTAATACTCGCCCTAAGTTTGGATCAGAAGCAAACATAGCGGTTTTAACGAGCGGGCTTTTGGCGATGGCATAACCTATGGTTTTGGCTTCGTGTTGAGTTCGAGCGCCATCGACATTGATGGTGATGAATTTTGTCGCCCCTTCTCCGTCGCGCACTATAGCTTTAGCTAAGTATTGCGAGCTTTTTAACAAGGCACTGTATAAGACATCAAATCCTTCATCATCGCGAGAAGTTATTTCTGGATTATCCGCTTTACCTGTTGCCAAGATGATGAACGAATCATTAGTGGAGGTATCACCGTCGACTGAGATGCAGTTAAATGACAGGTCGGCTATTTCTTTGGTAATTTCATCCAACAAGGCTTGTGATATAGCGGCGTCGGTCGCCAAATAACCAAGCATGGTCGCCATGTTAGGGTGGATCATTCCTGAACCTTTGGAAATACCAGTGACTTGAACTGTTGTTCCTGCAATAGAGCACTGGGTAGCGTGCGCTTTTGGTACTATGTCTGTGGTCATAATAGACCAAGCCGCCGCATGCCAATCATCTGCTTGTAGTCTTGCTACTGCTGGTTCCAAGCCTGCCAGTAGCTTATCCATTGGTAAATGTTCTAAAATCACACCCGTTGAAAATGGCAGTACTTGATTTGCTGAGACATCCAGGTGTTGTGCAAGCACCTCGCATGTTTGTTGGGCGTCAAGCATGCCTTGCTCGCCAGTGCCAGCATTGGCGTTGCCAGTGTTGATAACCAGAGCTTTTATTTGCTGGCCTGCGGCCAAGTGTTTTTTACAGATATGAACGGGCGCGGCGCAAAATCGATTTTGGGTAAATACACCAGATACTCGAGTGCCGTCACAAACTTCTATCACTAATAAGTCTTTGCGATTTGCTTTTTTAATGTTGGCTTCGGCCCAACCCAAACGCACTCCTTGCACCGGAGGCAATATTTGATTTTCTATTGAAGGTAAATTTACAGGCATAGTTTTTAATAGTGATAGTTCCAAATTGGCGAAAGATTCTACTTGGGGTTAAGTGGTTGTGCAAAAAGTGATTTTGTCTGATTTATAACTGCAGAATATAGTCCAATAAAAAGTTGACTGTTTCAGTGAGACTAAACCTGAAACAACGCATGAGAGTATGTTTCTTTTTCAATAGGGTCGTTAAACGTATAATGCGATTAATCACACATAACTTAAATTATAATCTTGTCTATACAACCTTTTCGTATTTTGATCTTTGATTCTGGCGTTGGCGGTCTGAGCGTTTATCAGTCGATAAAAGCCGAATTGGACAAACATATTCATAATCGCGGCGATGTTAACAACCAGTATATTTATTTTGCCGATCATCAAGCAGCACCGTACGGTGACAAAAGTGACGATTGGTTATCAAATAGAATTCAATCGTTAATGGTGATGTTAAATCAACAAGAAAAGCCAGATGTCATTGTTTTAGCATGCAACACCGCTAGCACCTTAGCACTAGATCGGCTAAGAGCTTCGTTAGATTTACCTATCATTGGTGTGGTGCCTGCGATAAAAACTGCTGCCATAATGGCGCGCAAATGTGAAAACAATAAGATTGGTTTATTGGCAACACCTGCCACCGTAAAACGTCATTACATTGATGATTTGAAACAGCAACACGCTGGCGATGTGGCTCTCATTCGTGTTGGCACCACCAAGTTGGTCAATATGGCTGAGCAAAAACTGTCTGGTATTGCTCCTGAACTACCAGTTATCAAGGCCATTATCGAACCCTTTGTTCTGGCACAATGCCAACATGTTGTTCTAGGGTGCACACATTTTCCGTTGCTAAAACAAGAGTTAAACGATGCCGCACCAGATATAGAGTGGATAGATTCGGGGCAGGCGATTGCTGAACGAACTCGACATATAAAATCTTTATTATCAACTGATCAAATAGCGCAAAGCCCTGTTCCAAGTTACCAGCATAAATTTATATCATCGGCGAGCATGTCTAAAGAATTAAAAGCTTATGTTCAAAGTTTAGGGTTTGACCAAGTAAAGACTTTATAGATTCAACATATCTCGGCTATTTTTATAAATCAGAGCAGCGGTTTTCTGACTTTGATATATGCTTAAACAAAGCATTTTGTTTGTTGAATTATTGTGCCTTTTGACATTTTAAACCGTGTACCACCACAGTGGGAAAATCCTATTTTGTACATCGAATTTATGATGTTGTTCATTCAGTTGCCTATCTTGCTGTACTTTGTACGCCAAGAGATGGCACCTTATCTCATCATTTGTTTAGCGACTGTGGTGGCGTGGTGTTTACTGCTTTTGTTAACGGATCAGCGCTTTAAGCGATTTCGTTTGTGGAATGTGCAAAAGCTGGTGGAAAACTTGCCGGTAGTGATGCGCTCGTTTGCATTTGCAGCGGCAGCTATGCTGGTGGCTAGTTGGTATTTAACGCCTGATTGGCTGTTTGCTTTGCCTAGAGAGCAAACGTTCATGTGGGTAGCGTTATTGATCTTATATCCATTGTTGTCCGCTTGGCCGCAAGAAATTATTTTCCGCACTTTTATGTTTCACCAATAAAAAAAATATTTAGAAACAAAACCTTACGAGCTTATTTAAGCGCTTTTACGTTTGCTCTAGCCCATTTATTGTTTGCCAATTGGATTGCTGTGGTTGGTTCATTTATCGCAGGTTTGGTGTTTGCGTTTACTTACATCCATTCACGTTCGACGTTACTGGTCGCAATTGAGCATAGCTTGTGGGGTTGCTGGTTGTTTACCACAGGTCTTGGCGTTCATTTTGATAGTAATATGTTAGCCGGCCGTTAATTTAGGGTTATTAACGTTTGCCACAATAGGCGTAAACTCTGAATGAGCTGTTTTTCGCCAGTGAATTGATGTTTTACGATCAATTGCTTTTTATTCATTGTTGGCGTTAACGAATCGCAAAGTAACTGCTGTTGCGGTTCAGTTAAATGTTTTAATGACGCTTTGTTTTGAGTTGTAAATCGAGTCATTGCTAACAAACATGAATCAAAGGTGCGGTGGTGATTGGCAAACGCATCAAGATCAGAAAGGTCATGTTCAGTAACTGTATTCGGACCATTATCTCTTACTGCCAGTGTCGACATACCTGAGAGATGGCCTTGCTGGTGGTCATGAGTAAATTGTGATGCAGCAATCAATTTATGTTTCAGTTCTATTTGTAATGTCTGTTGAAAGCGCTGTTGTAATTGCTTGTTAAATAGAACGGCTTGTTCGGTTAATGGTTGGCACATAAATATCGAATATTCACCGCTGGATGCTTCTGCTTTTATTCCTAATCGCACCGCATTAAAACCATTTTTGAACCAAAAGTTATAAAGTTTGTGCCAATAGCCAAAACTGGTGCAGATAAAATCATAACCCTGCTGGGTTAAATAAGACTTTATGTGGCTGAGTAAGTCAGTGCCAAATTGATGTCCTTGTATATTAGGATTCACGGCAATGCGCACGACTCGAGCATATTTATAATTCCCTGCGTCTTTAAAACCTGCATGGGCGATTAACGATTGCGGGAATAAATTACCTCTAGGTCTGCGCCGGCCTTGCCAAATTTGTTGGCACAGTTCGGGTTCAAGCGAACCTTCAGACACTACTAGCGCTGTAGCTATCATAGTATCGTCATTCGACAGGGACATTAACTGCACGTTTGGTGCATCTAACATGTAACGTAAGTCGTTGGGGGTTGTGCGGTAGTGTGCGTTTTTCAGCAAGGCAAATGCTTGTTCGTAAGCCTCAAAATTGTTATCTGTTAACTTATGCGTATGGACGGTAAAGCTTGTTGTTGCTTGTAATGATTTGATGTCGCTATTGTTGATTGACGGTATGGTCAGGTCGACTGCCAGTAATCGATTGATATCTCGTTCGAGATGATCATCTGCTTGCCAACGTATCGGCTGCGTTAGCTCCATGGTCTGATAACTAGAACATACATGTTGCAATAAGGGCTTCAACTTATATTCAAAACCGCGTCCGGTGCCTTCATATCCCATTATAGTGGTTGAATATATTTGTCGTTGATAATGGTTTATCACTGGTTTTAGTACTTGGATTGGAATGGCTGCAGCTTCATCAATCATCACCAAATCTGCTTTTGGTAAAGTCAGGCTCAAGGCGTCAGGTGCGAAAAAAGAGATAGTAAGTAACTTGCCTGATTCTGTACGTATTTGAAGGTCGTTGGCAGTGGGATATTTAAACGTTATTCTCTGACCTTCAAGTTGCTGTTGTGCATGTTTGAATAGCGTTTCAATGGCGTTCGATACAGGCGCGCACACGACAATATTAAAGGAGCTGTCTTGTTCATAGTGAATTTGTAAAAGTTTTGCCGCGGCTAACCCCAACGCCGCTGTTTTTCCTCTTCCTCTATCTGCTTGTAACACAATACATTGTTTGTCAGAGGCATTGCTACTTTGACCAAAATCAACAATATGTTTAACCGCATTTTGCTGCGTGAAAATTGTATTACTTGAGCCGGTATTGTGATTGGAAGTTAGACTTGTATATACAGAATCTAGGTTGACTGGTACTAGCTGCTTATTGTGGTCGGTTGAGTATTGAGTGACAGTGTTAGAAGCCTGTAACTGCTTGATGAAACGGGAGATATAAAGGTTGTGAGCGTCAGTTATTTGATAAGGATGGGCGCATATTCTTTGTAGTTCAGGGTCTGGCAAGGCCAACCAATGCTCATCGGGAGGCGTTAGTAGTAAACAAACACCACCTTGTTTGATTGTTCCGGTAAGAGCTCCTAATGCATCAGGATTAAGCCCGGCATAACAATCAAATACAACAATATCGGATTCTTGCCCAAGATATTGTTGGTATTGTTTTAGCCGAGCGTCGAAATACTGATTGTGTTCACCAATACGCTCTTGCTCTTGATGGCGACCAAACCAAATGACGGGCTTATTAATGACTTCGTTAAGTTCGTTATCTAGCCATTCAGTTAACACTAATCGTTCGCCTATCAGGCGCACTAATTTTCGCTGTCGGTTGGCTTTTAGCTCTTCAAGCAATGGCTGCAGCATAATTAAAAACGATGCTACGTTTAAATAGCGGTTAATTTTGCGTAGGTGGTCACCAGCCATTTGGCGCCAAATTGATCAAAGTTGACCTGAATACGGGCGTGTTCACCATCGCCTTCACAATTAAGTACGGTGCCGTCACCAAATTTTGCGTGATTAACACGTTGGCCTAACGAAAATGCTGAGCCCGAAAACTTAATGTGGCTGGCAGACTGATTGCCAAATGATGAATTAAAACCACCAGATTGTTGCTTGTTGGAGCGAGCACCTTGGTAACCGCCATAACCAGTAGAACTGCCATAACTGCTGCCTCCATAACTTGATGAGCTTGGGCGAGACACTTGCGTGGATAGTTTTACTTCATACACACATTCATTTGGCATTTCGCTAATGAACCGAGAAGGGCGGTGGTAATGCTCTTGACCATACATACGGCGGGTTTCTGCGTAAGTAATAAATAAGCGTTGCATGGCGCGGGTCATGCCTACATAAGCGAGTCGACGTTCTTCTTCCAATCGCTCAGGTGCATCGGCACTTTGTTGGCTTGGGAACATACCTTCTTCAACACCCGCCAAAAAGACTAAAGGGAATTCCAGACCCTTGGCACTGTGCAGTGTCATTAATTGCACGGCATCTTCAAACGCATCGGCTTGTGATTCACCCGACTCAAGCGACGCATGTGATAAAAAGGCCGCTAAAATTGGCATTTCTTCCATGTTTTCGTCTGGTTCAAATTGACGACACGCGGTAACCAATTCTTCCAAGTTTTCGACTCGGGTTTGACCTTTTTCGCCTTTTTCCGCTTGGTACATGGCCATCAGCCCCGAGACACGAATGACATGGTCGGCTTGTTCGTGCAGTGGTAAAGGCTCAATTTCTGTTTCTAATGTCTGCACTAACTCCATAAAATTTTTGATGGCGTTACTGGCACGTCCTGAAAGGTGTTTTTCATCAATCAAACGTCCTGCAGCTTGCCACATGGTTAGGTTTTGGCTGCGTGCTGCGTCGCGAACTGTTTGTAAGGTTTTGTCTCCAATGCCACGAGCGGGGGTGTTGATCACACGTTCAAAAGCTGCATCGTCATCGCGATTCGACACCATACGCAAATACGCAAGTGCGTCTTTAATTTCTTGGCGCTCGAAGAATCGCAGGCCACCATAAATACGGTATTTGAGTCCAGCTTGCAGTAGGGCTTCTTCAAGTACACGTGACTGTGCGTTGTTGCGATATAGAATTGCTGATTCGGAGAGAGCACCGCCGTCTTCTTGCCATTTTTTGATATTACCGACAATAAAACGCGCTTCATCGAGTTCATTAAATGCCGAATACAGTGCGATTGGGTCGCCTTCTTTGCCTTCAGTCCATAAGTCTTTGCCTAAACGATCTGAGTTATTGGAAATAACTTCATTAGCGGCTTTAAGAATATTTGCAGTGGAACGATAGTTTTGCTCTAAACGGATCATCTCGACCTGTTCAAAATCACGTTGAAAATTATGTATGTTTTCAACGCGAGCACCACGCCAACCGTATATTGATTGGTCATCATCACCAACGATCATAACGTGTGAAGGTGGCGTATCTTCAGCTACTGCGCCAGGGTTAGCACCTGAGATTAGCCTCACCCAAGCGTATTGGATTTTATTAGTGTCTTGGAATTCGTCCACTAATATATGACGGAAACGTTTACGATAATGGGCCAAAACGTCTGGGTGGGTGGCCAATACCTCGTGGCTTTTTAATAAAATTTCGGCAAAGTCTACTAAACCGGCACGATCACAGGATTCTTGATAAGTTGTATATACATTTAGCATCACCCGCTCAGTTGGGTCGTGAGCATCTATGTGTTTGGGTCTTAGACCCTCGTCTTTTTTGCCATTGATGTACCACATGACTTGTTTGGGCGGATAACGTTTTTCATCCAAGTTCATGCTTTTTAAGATACGACGAATTAAACGGTGTTGATCGTCTGAATCCAACACTTGAAAACTTTCCGGTAATTTAGCTTCTCGGTAATGCGTGCGTAAAAAGCGATGTGCTAGACCGTGGAAAGTTCCTATCCACATGCCATTGCGACTGAATTGTGAACCAACAGAGCCTTGTCCTAATAACGATTCTAATCGGTGGCGCATTTCTGCGGCGGCTTTATTGGTAAAGGTTACCGCCAAAATTGAATAGGGAGATACTTGATGGGCTTGAATTAAATAACCGATGCGGCTGATCAAGACCTTAGTTTTACCTGAGCCTGCACCTGCCAGCACTAACATATTTTGTGGTGGCGCTGTGACAGCTTCATATTGACGTTCATTTAACTCACTGAGTTTTAGCGCAGAAGCGACCGGATCAAACGACTCTTGTGATGGGATAAAAACGTCCATAAAGCAAAACCTAACCTTGTGCACTACTCGTTAATGCAGTGATGAAAATAAATAACCGCTCATTTTAATGGAACGGATGAAATAAAGCTGTATATATAAACAGCTTTTGATTATAGCAGTTGCAGCAGATCATCCAAGTGCGAATATTCACCGGTTGGTAACGCAAACCCTGCAGGATAGTTTTTATTGTCAGGATTAAACCACAAACTGGCAGCACTAGCGTTATGCCCAGCCTTAACATCAGTGCTGACATTATCACCAATATGAACAATATTTTGTGGTTCTAAATTCAACTCGTTGCACGCAAGTTTCAGCGTATCTGGATAGGGTTTCATCCGTGTGCTGTTTTCGCCCGCGCGATAATAGGCATCAAAATAGGGGGCCAGTCCGATACGATGGATATCTGCATTACCATTGGTGACTGCGATTAGAGTGAACTTTTGCTTTAACTGCTTAAGTACAGAAAAGGTATTTTCAGGCACAGTAAAGTTTGAACGTTCGGCGTAGAAAATATCGTAAATTTCTTGGGTGAATGTATTGAGGAGTTTGGACTCGACATTTAATTGCTGCAACCCGTCGTTGATCACTTTTTTACGCCACTCTGTTACGTCATGACAAAGCTCAGGGTTTGACTTTAAGACTTGCCATTTCAGTTGTAGCCAAAACTCTATACCAATTTCTTTAGCTCGTTCCACCCGTTCACACACGGCGTCAAACTGTGCTTGTTCTGCCAGTTTTATCACTTCTTCATTTTGATAAAGGGTGTCATCCAAATCGAAACTCAATGTCGTGATGGGCTGGTTAAAGGGTGAGTAAAATCTGAGTGTCATGAAAACCTACTAAAATATTAAAAACGATGGAAATCGCGATGCTCTTTATATCGGGATGGTAACAGGTTAAACAAGGGCGATCATTTTTTGTGCATGGCACATTAGTTGTAATTCATCTAAGTAAGTTAATAACATTTTAATCAATTAACTCAGTAGGACACTATGAAAAGCCAATTAATTCAATCATTTATAGACAAACATAAGCTGGATAACGGATTTTCATTGCTTGCACTAAAATGGTTCAAGCCGATAGCTGAGTTAATTGCAGGTCACCAAAAGAGGGAAGGTCGACCGTTTTTTGTTGGTTTAAATGGTAGTCAGGGATCTGGTAAATCAACCCTTACGGATTTCATTAAACATTATCTTACTGATAAATATGAATTAAATGTCGCTGTTGTGTCATTAGACGATTTTTATTTATCGCAAGAAACCAGACAGCACTTAGCCAATACTATCCATCCACTATTTAAAACTCGTGGTGTTCCCGGCACTCATGACACTGTGTTAATGCAACAAGTTTTAACAGATTTACAGCAACAAAAAATAGGCATTGCTCTGCCTCGTTTTAATAAGGCGATTGATAATCCATTTCCTCAAAGTGAATGGCCACTTGTTAATGAAAAAGTCGATTTGGTGATTTTAGAAGGTTGGTGTTGGGGTACTCTGCCGCAATTACCAGAGCAGTTGACCGAAGCGGTTAATGATTTAGAAAAAAACGAAGACAACGCGGCAGTATGGCGCACTTACGTTAATGCGCAACTGGCAGAAAGCTACGTGCCTTTGTATCAATTTATGGATTTCTGGCTGATGTTGAAAGCTCCGTCATTTGACTGCGTATCAGCATGGCGCACTCAGCAAGAGCATAAATTATTAGCCGCAAGCGCTGGAGGTGATACCAGCGGTGTCATGACAGATCAGCAAGTACAGCGTTTTATTCAGCATTACCAACGTTTAACAGAACAGAGTTTGGTGACTTTGCCAAATAGCGCAGATGTGGTGGTGTCACTGGATGAAAATAGAAAAATTACCGGCATTTCAGGGCAGCAGCAGGCTCAATTACAACAACTCGTAGAAGGTGAAGTGTAATCATGGACATTAAGTACCTAGTATTTACTGATATGGACGGCACCTTGCTTGATCATCATAGCTATAGTTTTCAACCGGCTGTTCCTATGCTGGAACAGTTAGCAACACATCAAATTCCAGTGATCCCCAATACCAGTAAAACCTTTGCTGAATTAATGATACTGCGGGAAAAAATAAGCCTTGATACGCCATTTATTGTTGAAAATGGCGCGGCGGTTTATATACCAAAAACTACTTTCTCAGAGCAACCTGAAGGCACTGACTCCGAAGGCGATTACTGGGTGAAAGCATTTAGTCAACCAAGACAATATTGGTTGGTGTTGTTGGCCCAATATGGTGCGCCCTATAAATCTTATTACAAAGGGTTTTCTGACATGACTACGGATGAACTCAGTTTAGCCACCGGTTTGTCGTTAAAAGATGCACAACTGGCCAATACGCGCCAATTTAGTGAACCTTTGCAGTGGTTAGGTGATGAAAAGCAAAAAACGGATTTCACTATTAATATGCAAGGGGCAGGTGCCAATGTGTTACAAGGTGGTCGATTCGTTCATATCAGTGGTAAGTGTAATAAAGGTATAGCAATGAACTGGCTAACCCAGTGTTATGAGCAATTGCATAAACAGCAAGACTCTCAAGCCACCACTAAAAATATCGCATTGGGCGACAGTTTTAATGACAACGACATGTTAGAAGCGGCGGACATCGCCGTACAAATTAAATCTCCCAAACATTCATATCCGAAACTTTTCCGAACCGACAACCTATGGCAAAGCGAAATGACTGGGCCATCTGGCTGGACCGAATGTTTACAAAAAATTCTCAAACTTAGTTAAGGAGCCATCTCATGGCTGATTTTTATCAAAACGGTATCGTTACAACACTTCACAATTTAACCAACAGAAGTTCTGATGAGCTAGAAAGTGAATTAGTTGAGTTCTCCAAAACACGCCCCCTTGGTCTGATTTTACCGTCGCTATTTTCTGAACTTGAAGGTGAGGCATTACCCGACATTATCGACAAAATTGCAGAAGTACCGTACCTATCACAAATCGTAATTGGTTTAGACCGAGCAACGTTAGATCAATACAAACACGCCATTAATTTCTTTAGTAAGTTGCCCCAGCATCACCGAATTTTATGGAATGATGGTCCGCGCTTGCTGGCACTAGATGCAAAGCTGAAAAAGTTAGGTCTTGCTCCAACTGAGTTAGGTAAGGGTCGTAACGTTTGGTATTGCATGGGTTATATTTTAGCAACAGGTAAGGCTGAATCTGTGGCCCTGCACGATTGTGACATTTTGACCTATGAACGAGATTTGCTGGCGCGATTAATATATCCAGTGGCAAACCCGCAGTTCCATTATGAATTTAGTAAAGGTTATTACGCTCGTGTTGCAGGTGGTAAGTTAAACGGCCGAGTTGCCCGACTATTGGTAACTCCTTTGTTAAAAGCGTTGAAAAAAGTGTTAGGTTATAACGAATACTTAGAGTTTATGGACAGCTTTAGATACTCGTTATCTGGCGAGTTTTCATTCCGACGCGATGTACTAAACGACTTGCGTATTCCTAGCGATTGGGGATTAGAGATTGGGGTGTTGTCTGAAATGCACCGCAACTACGCCGCGAATAGAATTTGTCAGGTTGATATTGCCAATAACTATGATCACAAACATCAAGACTTATCGCTAGGTTCTACTGATGGTGGCTTGTCGAAAATGTCCATCGACATTACCAAAGCGTTATTCCGCAAGTTAGCGACTCAAGGTTACATTATTAATACTGAAAATATGCGTACCATTAAAGCAACGTATTTCCGTATTGCGCTGGACTACATCGAAACTTATCGCAACGACGCCATGATCAACGGACTGACATTAGACATCCATACCGAAGAGAAGTCGGTAGAAATGTTCGCCAAAAACATCATGGAAGCGGGAACCAGTTTCTTAGAAAATCCAATGGAAAAACCATTTATACCGTCTTGGAGTCGTGTCATTAGCGCGATGCCAGAAGTGTTGACTGAATTAAAAGAAGCGGTTGAATTAGACTTTGAGGAATACTCAAAATCGTAATCTATTAGCTCAAAGAAGTGACCGGCTTCAACTCAAGGTCAATTCAATAGTTAGGTGCAAGGAGGCATCTAAATACACCGAGGAAAAGGCAAAAATAGAATAATATTAGGAAGGCTTATGTCCGCAGCCATGCAAGAACTGAAAGACAAACTAGAGCGTCAACTTGCTGTAATTTATGAAGATATCGAGTTGGAAATATCCTACCCGGAGCTCGCGCAGCAACTACTAAACGAAATGCGAATTGACGATAATTTCGTGCAGCCAATTCCTTATGCTAATCATTGGTCGCAAAAAGACACTATTCTAATCACCTATGGTGACAGTGTGATAGAGGAAGGTGAAAAGCCACTGCAAACCTTGCAAACATTTATGGATAAATATTTGGGGGATACGGTGAACAGCGTACATATTCTGCCATTTTTTCCATACAGCTCAGACGACGGTTTCGCGGTAATGGATTACTCCAGCGTTAACGAATCTCTCGGTGATTGGGACGATATTTCCAGCATTGCAAGTAAACGGAAGTTAATGTCGGATTTGGTGATCAACCACTGTTCTTCCAGAAGTGCATGGTTTGAAAACTTCATAAAAGGCGAAGGTAAAGGTCACGATTATTTCTTTACTGCCGATCCTTCGGACGATTTGTCGAAAGTGGTACGTCCAAGAACCAGCCCGCTATTACGAGAAGTGGAAACTAAAGACGGTACAAAACACGTTTGGTGCACATTCAGCCACGACCAAGTTGATTTAGATTTTCGTAACCCCGAAGTGTTAAAAGCCTTTGTTTCGATTATTCGCCAATATTTGGATGCCGGTGTAAAAATATTCCGTATGGATGCAGTGGCGTTTTTATGGAAAATCGCAGGCAGTTCCAGCATTAACTTACCGCAAACTCATGAAACCATTCGACTCTTACGTACGCTCATCGAACACGCGGTGAATGATGCGGTGATCATCACAGAAACAAATATTCCAAATACTCAAAACTTAACTTACTTTGGTAATGCTAACGAAGCACATTGTATATACAACTTTTCGCTACCACCTTTGTTAGTGAATGCGTTGATTACAGGCAATTGTATGCACTTAAAACGTTGGTTAATGAGTATGCCGCCAGCGCAAATGGGTACCTGTTATTTTAACTTCATTGCCTCACACGATGGCATTGGATTGCGTCCGGCAGAAGGTTTGTTAAGTGACCAAGAACTGAATACGTTAGTTAACACCATGAAAAACTTTGGTGGGCGTATTTCTTGGCGAACAAGTGAAACGGGCGAGCAAAAGGCCTATGAAATAAATATTGCACTGTTTGATGCCTTGCAAGGCACTATCGATGGTGAAGATAAATGGGGACTTGAACGTTATATTTGTGCACATGCAGTAATGTTAGGCTTGGAAGGTATTCCAGGGATTTATATTCACTCTATGTTGGGGACGCGAAATGACTATGAAAAGTTAAAAAACACTCATCATAATCGTTCTATCAATCGCCACCGTTGGAACTATAAAGAGTTAAGTCAGCAATTAGATAACAACTATAATGAGCACAATAAAGTGTTAGGTCGCATGCTAGAACTGTTAGACATCCGCACCAAACAACCTGCGTTCCACCCCAATGCGACGCAATTCGTGTTGCACCTAGGCTCACAATTGTTTGGTTTTTGGCGCCAGAGTTTAGAAAGAAAACAAAGTATATTTTGTATTAGTAATTTGAGTAACGAACCCGTATCGTTACGTTTGAACGAATTAAATATGATCGCTAACGAAGATTGGCGTGACTTGATCACCGGACATGAAATTACAGACGTCAGTGAAGAGCTGGAAATGACACCTTACCAAACGGTGTGGTTAACAAATTATGTTGTGAATAAGTAGGAAGAATTATGTCGAAGAAAGTTACAAAAGCCGTTATTCCTGTTGCTGGTCTTGGTACACGTATGTTGCCAGCA
>JABXID010000155.1 GCA_013373245.1 Gammaproteobacteria bacterium | reverse complement strand
TGTAAGCTGTAAGCAAAAAATGTTTGAATCAGCAGATGTGTTCTTCAAGCTTTTTCTTTGCTGTTACTTACAGCTTCGTTTCTTGTCCTCGTAACTCGAAGCTCGAAACTGTCCTTCCTAAGATTCTTCGACTCGCTTGGACTCCCTCGGAATAACAGTAGCATTTTCTTTTAACTTACAACTTGTGGCGAAGCCATTCTTACAGCTTATTGCTCTTTATCTCGTAACTCGCGACTCGTAACTCGCAACTGCTTTTACTTTTAAAAGCTCGCTGTCAACTGGGTACTCTTTTGGCCGCTGGCCCAATACTTTCTTTCAAATGGGGTCATAGCCTGCTCTGCACTATATTCCGTCACTTTAGATTCAACGCCCGTGATACTTAAAGCTTGTTGGAACTCTTTGATATAAATGTCCCAATTACTTCTTACCGTCAATTGCTTCGACAGTTTTGGTATGGATGAAAACACTGGTGCACCGTGCCAACGACGGCCAAGGTGTTTCGATTTAGGCCACGGATTCGGATACAAAATATAATGATGAGCAATTGGCCAATTTGCATCAGCAATTAATCGCCACAAATCATTCAAATCTCCGCGGATCATTTCAATATTCAACAATTCAGCCTGTTGGTGATGAATATGTTTATCAATCCTGTGTTCCGATTTATCTATTCCAATCACTAAACAATTTGGGTTCTGTTTCGCCAAATGAAAAGTACTTTCTCCCACACCACAGCATGAGTCTAGGATGATTTGATGTGAAGGATTGACTTGTAAATACAGCTCAACTCGCACTTTCAGTTCTTTAAACGTAGTCAATGAAAAAGGTGCGAATGGCTTCTTAAATTCCGTCGATAAATGCTTTTTTACTGTTCGCTCTAAATCATCATGAATACCATGTTGGTTTGAGGTAATTGAACGAGAATTTCCATCTAACATAAACGCGACCGACAGTTATTAAATTGGCTGCGAATTATGCCGACTTGTCGGAATAATTGGTAGTCTGTTTACCAGCATTAATTATCTGGAGTTTCTTTCATAGTATCCAAAATCGCAGAGACCCACTCGCCTATCACAGGTATAAACTCAATTTGTGACAACATATAGACAACAAATGATAACACCACTGTTGCTCCTAACACACTGCCTAAGCCCAGTGCACCGCCTTTTAACAATTGGAATAAAAGTAGTTTGGGAATGGAGTCGTAAGCAGTTATCAACTGATGATTGTTCAGTGCTGCTAATTGTTCATTCATTGCTTCTGATTGGGCAACAAGCTTTTCTAACAGCTCTTTTTGCGCCTGATTGGTATTAACGACATCCTCTAATTCAGATACTGTGCTCACCTGTTTAGATTGAGTTTCATTGCCTTCGCTTTGCACTATGCCTTCCTTTTACTAAAAAACGGTATCTGCCAGCTCTTCTTTGATATCGACGTAATCGTAATCGGTAAAGCCAAGTACTTCTAACACCGATGAACGCAAAAAATGCCACTCCGTTGACGGCGCAAATTTACGCTCTTCATGCACCAAATTCTCCGCCATTTTTAGGACCGCAAAGCTCAACTGCTCTTCGGAACCGTCCAGTTTTGTTAACACGTCTTTATCATGATGCCGTAAAATAATTTGGCATATATCTTTCGGTAAAAACCAAGAGCTCGCAATGTAATAGCCCAATATAGCATGGTTGGTTTCATAAACACGATCTTCTAATTGAGCCAAGCTTTTGTCGTAATTATTTGCAGCTTTTGCTAGAACGTCTCCGTAATTGTCGTATTTGGTTGCCAGCATTGGAATTCCACAATCATGGAATAGGCCTAGCGTATATAAATTCTCCCCTGGAATTTCAGACTTTAGTCGGCCACCAATAAACAAAGCGGTTTTCGCTATTTCTTCGGCTTCGTCCCAAAACTGTGTTAAATCTACAACGCTATTTTCAGAGACAAATGCCTCTTTTAACTTGAGTGCTTGCACCAATGAATACAAACCATCAAGCCCGATGAACATTGCAGCTTGACGTATATCTGACACAGAGCGGGCCAAACCAAATATCGGGGAGTTAATTAATTTAAGTATTGCCGCAGATATGGCTATATCTTTTGAAATGATATCAGCTACATCCAGCAAAGAAGGCTCTTCTTGCTCCATGGTATCTTTTAGTTGCGCAAGTATTTCAGGGCGCGGCGGTACTACAAACGATCGGCTAATTGTTTCAAGCGCCTTTTCATCGACCACTATCATTTTAATAACTTACCTTCACACGAAATTAAATTTAACTATAGCCCCTACATCCGTTATTTACGTAACAGTCGCTAAAAATTTAATTTATATCAATTTGAATTTGTGTGGTTGAGCTAGGCTAATATGGCGAGGAAACATTATGAATGAACACAAATTATTAACCTTACTAAAAGTTATCATGATCACAGGGTTATTGTTGATTGCAACCGGACACTATTTATTGTCTTACAGCAGTGTGCCCGCTACTTACGGCGTAAATGGCCTTATTTTAAGTGGTGCATTAATGGCTTTCGGCATTGTTTTGTCTTTGCCTACCAAAATGTATTTAACCTTTATTTTCGTAAAAAATGAAAACGAAAGACGAGACAAAGAAAAAAGCAGACGCGCATCAAAATCGAAATAACACGTCCGCTTTTAAGGCAAGATAAAGTACAGACTTAAAAATTACAAACGTTCGGCTGAGGCAGACAACTGAGTTATGAATTTATTCAAGTCAATATTCACTGCAGCGGCCGTCACTTCTGCCCCTGCCCCAGGACCTCTTATAATTAAAGGGTTACTCTGGTAGTAATCAGTTACTAACTCAAAAACGTTATCCGATGGCGTCAGTTGCGACATAGCATTAGTTTCAGCAAGACTCTCTAGACTAACTCTGCCTTCGGCTACTTTACCGACAAAGCGAGTTTTAGCGCAGTACACCAATCGAGCATTTTGACTCTTAGCCTTGTTAAAGGCTTCAGCCATAAATTCGTCAATCGCTTCTTTTCTATTCCAGAAATCAGCCAAGGTTCCTTCGAGCAGCGAGTCCGGTAATAATGGCTGCACAGAAATATCATCCAAATTGATGATGTAACCGGCGATACGCGACAAAATAAGTAACTTGCGCTGTACGTCAGTACCTGAAAGATCGTCGCGAGGATCAGGCTCAGTAATGCCCGCATCACAGGCTTGTTTAATCAAGTCGGTAAAACTTTCTTTGCCATCGTACTTAGTCAATAAATACGACAAGCTTCCAGAAAACACACCAGCTACGGACATAACTTTGTCGCCCGCGTAAACAAGCTCTTGCAGTGATGTTTGAATAGGTAATGCAGCGCCAACCGTCGCATTTATGCCCCAATAACAATGGTTAGAACGAAGCTTTTGTACTAAAAGCTTATAACGCTCTACCGACGCAGTGACCGGTCGTTTATTGGCAGAGACAATATTCCAGCCCAACTCAGCAAACTCGGTATAGCTATCTGCGACTTGCTGGCTCGCCGTCAAATCCAACACCACAACGTTCGTTAGCTTCTGCTCACTAATTTTTTGAATTAACTGAGCCAAGTTACCGGCATTCGAGAGTTGATTAAATTCACTGGCTTGGGCCAGTCGAATACCAGAAGTATCAAACATAAACCGCGCAGAATTTGCGACGGCGATAAGTTGTACGTCAGCAAAAGCTGCATATCGGGCTTGTTGCTCAGGAAATAAATTTAACCAAGTAGCGCCTACATTGCCGCGACCTAATAACACTAAATTTATGATAGGTTTCATCGATCCTAACCTTAGGTTCTATCTATTAGTTACCAAAGTGCCGCTAATGCAGGACTTAATCGGCAACTTGCCGAGTTTTCTGTTTCGTCTACTAGGTCATCAAGTTTAGACGGTGACTCATTAGTCGAACCATCACTTTCACCATCTTTTAAGTTAGCGGCCACAGCCAGCGCTTGCAGTACATCGGCAATTAAGTCACTTTTATCTTCAATACCAACCGAAAAACGTACCAGTTGTTTAGTTATACCAGCTTCCAATTGTGCCTCTTCTGGCATTGCAGCGTGAGTCATGGTTCCAGGGTGGCAGACCAAACTTTCGGTGCCGCCTAACGATTCGGCTAATGTAAATAAATTCAGGGCATTAACAAAAGCCGCTACGTTATTCTCGGTGCCTTTTAATTCAAAACTTAACATGCCGCCATGAAACTTATGTTGTTCATTGGCTAATTGATGTTGCGGATGGTTGGACAACCCTGGGTAATTAACTTTTTCGACAAACTCATGAGCCTGTAATAACTCAGCAACTGCCTGAGCGTTGGCACTGTGTTGTTTGATGCGAAGCGGTAAAGTACGAATACCACGAAGGATCATATATGAGTCAAATGGTGAACCTGTCACCCCTGTGTTATTCGCCCACCAAGCTATTTGCTCCTGCAACTCTTCTGATTTACAGACTACGGCACCCGACACAACGTCACTGTGTCCGTTTAGATACTTTGTATTAGAATGCACTACGATGTCAGTCCCTAACGCTAATGGCGACTGACCCAATGGTGATAAAAACGTATTATCAGCGGCCACTAGTGCATTCACTAACTTTGCTGTTTTGCATATTTTTTTAATGTCGGCGATGCGCACCAGTGGATTACTTGGTGTTTCCAACCAAATCAAATTAGGCTTTAAAGTAAGTAATTGTTGTTCAACGTCATCGGCGTAAAAATTTAACCAAACCAACTTGAATGCGCCTTTTTTAGCAAGACTTTCAAATAAGCGATGAGTCCCACCATAGCAGTCATGCGGCGCTACTAAAGTGTCTTGTGGTGTTAACAATTGCAACACTAAATTTATTGCAGCCATGCCCGATGAAGTAACCGTCGCGCCTGCACCGCCCTCTAATTCAGCTAAAGCATTAGCCAATAGATCACGAGTCGGATTAGCGCATCGACTGTAATCATATTGCGGCGGTTGTGTCATATCATCAAAGCGATAGTTCGTTGCCATATAAATTGGAGCGACGACAGAGTTATGATTGCTATCGGAATTTAATCCAGTTTGAACGGCAATGGTTGCCAGATCATATTGTTGAGAATTAAGTTTAGTCACCTTCGCTCCAGACTTTTATACGTTTAGACGTCTAAAACTATAAACTCATTATTTAATAAGTCAACCATCTAGACGTCTAAACTTTTAGAATGCGATCATTTGACTAATCTTTTTAATTCAATACAATTTCCAAATAATCTAAAAAGCCCGCTGATTATTCGCAGGCAGCTTATCTAATTTTAACAAAGGTGACTTATGGCCAAGTGGAATGGAGAGTACATTCATCCATACGCAGAGCATGGAAAAAAAGCAGAGCAAGTAAAGAAGATCACAGTCTCTATTCCTCTTAACGTATTGAAAGTATTAACGGATGAACGTACCCGCAGACAAGTTAAAAACTTGCGTCACGCCACCAATAGTGAATTATTATGTGAAGCGTTTTTGCATGCGTTCACCGGGCAACCATTGCCTTCAGATACTGATTTAAATAAAGAGAACCCAGAAAAGGTACCGGAAGAAGTAAGAAAGATTCTTACCGAAATGGGTAAAGTGATTCCAACCATTGAAGATGAGCACTAACACTTACGGTGATTCACGCTCTGTAATCTAAAATAAAAAACGCCTGCATCAAGTCAGGCGTTTTTTTATTGCACAATAAAAAAATTTAACTTTGTATTTGCGCTACTCCAGATTTGATAGCAGCATCCGACACCGCTTTAGACACTCGCTCCAATAATCTTGGGTCCATAGGTTTTGGAATGATGTAGTGTTTACCAAAATTCAGTTCTTTTGATTTTGAGGCTTCAAGTACTTCTTGTGGCACCGGCTCTTTAGCCAACGAGCGAATAGCTTCTACCGCCGCAATTTTCATTTCGTCATTAATTTCTGTCGCGCGCACATCTAACGCGCCACGGAAGATAAATGGAAAGCACACCACGTTATTCACCTGATTTGGGTAATCTGAGCGACCCGTTGCCATGATCAAATCATCACGCACTGATAATGCTAATTCTGGTTTAATTTCTGGATCAGGATTTGAACAAGCGAATACCACTGGCTTTGGCGCCATTAATTTTAACGCCTCTGGTGAAAGTAGATTGGCACCAGAAACCCCCACAAAAATGTCAGCATCAGTGATCACATCTTCCAGTGTGCGTTTATCTGTGTTGTTGGCAAAATTAAGCTTGTATTCGTTTAAGTCGTCGCGTCGTGTGTGAATAACCCCTTTACTGTCCAACATATAAATACGTTCACGTTGCGCTCCGCATTTAATCAATAATTCCATACAAGCTATTGCAGCCGCGCCTGCACCCATACATACAATCGTGCAGTCATGGATATTCTTCCCCTGCACCTCAAGCGCATTCAGCATACCTGCGGCAGTAACAATGGCTGTGCCGTGTTGATCGTCATGGAACACAGGTACATTGCAGCGGGCAATTAACTCACGCTCAATTTCAAAACACTCAGGGGCTTTGATATCTTCTAAATTTATACCACCAAAGGTGTCTGCAATTGCCGCAACCGTTGTAATGAACTCCTCTGTAGTCTCGTGATTCACTTCAATATCAAATGAATCAATATTAGCAAAACGTTTAAACAACAATGCTTTGCCTTCCATAACAGGTTTGGAAGCAAGAGGGCCTAAATTGCCCAGCCCTAAGATTGCTGTACCGTTAGAGATGACCGCAACCGTATTACCCTTCGCTGTATATTTATAGGCATTGTTAGGGTCTAGTGCGATTTCGCGAACGGGTTCGGCAACCCCAGGACTATATGCAAGTGCTAAATCATCAACGGTCTCTGCTGGCGTTGTTAAACTGACCGCTATCTTTCCTGGTGTTGGCTCATTGTGGTATTTAAGTGCTTGTTTTTTAAACTCTGTCATGGCGTACCCTGTCAATTGGCAATTTTTTGCTCTTCATTTTGTAAACAATGTACTACTAATTGACCATCTAACAAACTAGCAAAAATTTCATAAGGTATAAGGAGTTAGTTAGTAACACCGGTTTTTTTCGTAATTTAACAACAAAAAACACTTAGTTAAGTTATTAATAAGCCAAGAATAATTTACCTTCACACAACAAAGGCTATAAAGACTGAAAAATAGAACAAATACTCGAAAGATACCAACTGGTAAGGTCAGTGCTCAAATTGATGTGTTGAAAATAGACAACAAAATTATTTAAAAATTTTTTTTAAAAATTAGCCTTAATAATATTTCAGGCACAAAAAAAGCACCATTCGGTGCTTTTTCTTACGGTTGTTAAGTAATAATTACTTTTTACCCAACATACCAAAACGATTCTTGAACTTGTCAACACGACCACCAGTTGTCGCTTGTTTTTGTTGACCTGTGTAGAACGGGTGACACGCAGAACATACGTCTAAGTGTAAGTCTTTACCTAGTGTTGAACGAGTAACGAATTTGTTACCACATGAACAGCTAACGTTAATTTCTGTGTATTCAGGATGAATATCTTTTTGCATGGGATTACCTCAGTTAGGCCGTATCGCCATCCGGTCATAAATGCCGAACACCATACGAAGTTTATAAAATTCAAGGGCGCGAATTATATAGGGTGTAGGTCAAAGATCAAGCAATAACCTCGAACAAAGTCATATTTTTATAACAAGCTGACAAATTCATCATTAGATAACAAAGAAAAGTACTGAATCATCAACGTATTCTAATTTATCATACATAAAAAATTCGATACTATTTCCTGTGTTCACAAACATCATTGCATTGACTAAAAGAAGTAAAACAAAGTGGCACGAAAAAGAGATAAAAAATCAGGCAAAGGATCTGCTGGTCAAAATAGAGCAGCAACCGAAACCTTTGTTAATAAATACAAAGCGAAGTCTGACGTTGTAGAAACCGATTCAGGGTTAATGTATCGCTGTATTGAGTCAGGTGATGGCGGAACATTAGCCAGCAAGTTTGACGAAGTCACTATACATCAACGCATTTTACTTGCTGATGGCGCAGTCATTGCAGACACATATCAAACAGGACAGCCCGATACCTTTCCTGTTTCAGAAGCGATAGAAGGATTGCAGCAAGGTTTAAAAATGATGGACGTTGGCAGCCGATTTGAATTTGTTGTTCCACCTGAGCTTGCATGGGGGCGCAAAGGCAATAGCGGAAAAATAGGGCCTAATGCAGTATTAGTTATGAATGTAAGATTGATAAGCAAATGTTAGGTGAGCGTCTATCGTCTTGCTTGACGATTGCGCTCTCTTGCACTGTGAATTCTTTCAACCTGCTCTGGCGTTATATAAATACTACTCCCTGGGTAAGGTTGACCAAACTGGTAATCCCAACTCGCCGGTTGAAACTCTGCCACTAAGCGATTGACACGATTGCATAATTTGACTTTTGGACGAAAACCTAAGCGCTTTTCATATTCCAATAAGTAAGCGCGTTCTACTTGCTCAAACGCCAGAATACAGTATCCTTCGGTTGAGAATAGACGGGCTTGTTGTGCTTGAGAAAAAGAAGACAAAAAGGCAACACCTGCTAAAAAACAAGTGGCAATGGTACGTGTTGTTACAGCTCGTATGGAACCCATGTTACAAATTTGATTCGCCAAATTACTTACGTCTTGGTAAAAGTAAGTGATTGCTTATTCGTTGTCAAGCATTGCAACAGCACTTTAAATTATGAACAAAGGTAAAACCGGCTCAAATGTCTTTATTTAGCAGTACAGTTTTAGAAATTGCGTTACCCGTTCCGCTGCGAAGGACGTTTGACTACTTAATAATCGAAAGAGAATCTAACGACTCGGATGATAATTTAACACTCTATTCACCGACAATTGGCGGCCGAGTATTAGTGCCTTTTGGTAAGCAAACCCTGGTAGGTGTGATATTAAAAATAAAAAACGAATCTGACTACCCGTTTGAAAAACTAAAAGCAATACAAAAGGTTATTGACCAAGAACCAGTCTTTAATGAAAAAGACATGCATTATTTGACGTGGGCAGCCCAATATTTTCAGCATCCTATTGGGGAAGTGTTTCACGCAGCATTGCCCAAATTACTGCGGGAAAATAAACAACAAGACGACTTATATCCGCAGGTGTTAACCGCCACCGATTCACTGCCAACAGAATACGCGAGCAACGCGACAGCACAAAAAGAGCTTTATCTTTTATTATCGTCAAACGCCTTAAATAAAGAGCAACTGAAACAAAAAGAAATAAAATCCACTACCATTAAACGTTTTGTTGACGAAGGCTGGGCAACTTGGCAAAAACAACAACCAACTGCAGAAAATGTTACGACGGCATCGATAAATGAACATTTACAGCTCAATACTGAACAAGCTATAGCCGTATCAGCCGTAAACCAGTCGCAAGGGCACCAAAGTTTTTTGCTCGAAGGCGTTACAGGCAGTGGTAAAACTGAAGTTTATTTGCAGGTTATTGAGCAGGTTTTACTTTCGCAGCAACAAGTATTGGTCTGTGTACCAGAAATAGGATTAACCCCGCAAACCATTCAGCGTTTTGAACAAAGGTTTAATGTACCTGTGGCGCTGTGGCATTCTGGAATGACTGACACTCAACGCGCCAGTACATGGCTTGCCACCAAAACCGGACAAGCCAAAATTGTTATAGCGACACGCTCTGGTGTCTTTCTGCCATTTGCTGATTTAGGCATGGTGATCATCGATGAAGAGCATGATTTATCATTTAAACAGCAAGAAACCTTTAAATATCACTGCCGCAGCATTGCGTTATATCGAGCAAACCAACTCAGTATTCCGGTTGTTTTAGGCTCTGCCACACCAAGCCTTGAATCATTAGCTAACGCAATTAACGGAAAATATCACCATTTAAAATTATTAAAACGTGCTGCTGGCAGCCAACTGCCAAGCATGCGATTACTGGATTTGAATCAATGTCGTGTCGAAGCAGGCATTGGCGAGCCGTTATTGGAAAGAATCAAACAAACATTAAATAACGGACAGCAAGTAATGCTGTTTATAAACCGTCGCGGATTTGCACCGGTGCTTATGTGTGAAGAATGTAATTGGTTGTCCGACTGTCATCGATGCAGTGGGTATAGTACCTATCATAAGAGTTCAAACGCGCTAATTTGCCATCACTGCGGAGATCAACAACCGGTTGTGCACCAATGTCATAATTGTGGTTCGACTCGCATCACCACAGTCGGAGTGGGCACAGAACAACTGCACCTAACGTTAAACCAACTATTCCCTGATTTCCCTGTTATTCGGCTCGATAGAGACAGCACTGCTAAAAAAGGAGAGTTCGATCAAAAGTTAGAGCAGATCCATCAAGGAAAGCCTAAAATTATTGTCGGCACACAAATGGTAGCCAAAGGGCATCACTTCCCAAATGTTAGTCTAGTTGGCATTGTTGATGTTGATGGCACATTGTTCAGTAGCGACTTTCGAGCACCGGAACGACTAGCGCAACTGGTAGTGCAAGTGGCAGGTCGTGCCGGACGTGGCAGTATTAAAGGTGAGGTTTGGCTACAAACTAAATTCCCCGAGCACCCAGTCATCCAAGACTTGGTCAATAACCAATACGCTGATTTTGCAAACTATGCACTAACAGAACGAGAAATGTTAGGTTTGCCACCATACTCTCATCAAATAGTATTGCGCGCTGAAGCAACGGCTGAAGAATATGCGGCGCAATGGTTACAAAACGTTGCTCCGCATTTAAATCAATTTGGCCAACTACTTATGTTAGGACCTATGCCGGCTCCCATGAGCAGAAAAGCGGGTAAGTACCGCTATTTGTTAACATTACAGTGCAAATCTCGCCCTTATTTACATAAAGTTGTAAATTGGCTAATAGAAAACTTGGATAGTATTCAAAAGGATAATAGAATCCGCTGGTCTATCGATGTTGATCCTGTTGATTTTAGTTAAATAAGAAGTAAGCAGGTATTAAGGATCTCAATCAAGCATGAAGAATAAAGACTACGTCAGTCAACCAAAGCGCTCAAATAATAGAAAAAAAGCCAACAGTGAACAACGCAAGCCCTTTCCAATCGTAAAGTTTTCGATAGTTTTTGTGCTCGTCGCTGCTTTTGCTTATTTTCTGACTTTTTTAGGTAATGACCAACAACAAACAACATCAGAACAAACCAAATCACCGGTATCGACTAAACCAGAACAACAGCTGCCACCACCACCAGAAGACGAAGAGTGGCAATTTATAGATGAGTTAAAGAATAAACAAGTTGATGTTGGCACCGAAGAGCTAGAAGACAAAGGGCCTTTTGTTCTGCGCTGCACAACGGTTCGTTCACAATCACGCGCCGAAGCACTCAAAGCTAAAATTGCCTTTGCCGGCCATGAGTCAACCGTCAAACCACATCAAGGTACTTCTGGTATGTGGTATCGAGTCGATTTAGGACCGTATGAGAAAAAACGAGAAGCCGAAAAAGTGCGTCATGACATGAAACGCAATAGCATCAATGGCTGTAAAATTCTACTTTGGCGATAACCCTTAACCAAGGGGTTTTCGCCTCGCACTTCCAAATAAATTACGCCTTAAAACGGCCCACAATTTCATTCAATGATTTAGATAACTCATTAAGGTTTTCCGACGCACGTTGAGTTTCGCTACTGGTTTGTTCGACACTCACCACCGAACCACTCACCGCATCGATGCTGGAACGCATATTTTGCGTATCAGCCTGATTAACCTGTCCAAGTTCCGCCAACGACTGATTTTCTTCGCTCAAAGACAACACAGTTGTTTGCAGTTCATTTAAAGAAATAACAGTATTTTCAGCTGCTTCAACTGCTTTATTTGCTTTGTTGGTATTACTCTCCATCGACTCAACCGTGCTGGAGATAGAATTAACAATTTCTTCCAATATAGCGTTAATTTCGTAAGTTGAATCATGGGTGCGCGACGCCAAGGTTCTGACTTCCCCCGCCACCACGGCAAACCCTCTGCCAGACTCACCTGCACGCGCCGCTTCAATGGCCGCATTCAAAGCGAGTAGATTGGTTTGCTCTGCAATTTCTGCAATGGCTTTTACTACCGAGCTGACCTTGTCTCCAGACTGTTTTAACGTTAACAACATATCAGAGGATACTTGAATATCACTCGACAGCTCTGAAATGATATCAGCCGTCTGGCTCAAATTACTTGAACCTGTCGCCACTTGTTCAGCGCCCATCAATGCCTTTTCTGATACCGAGTATGAGCGCTCCGCGCTCTCGCCAATGCTTTGCTCTAAACCATCAACCACAGTCGCTAAAGTTTGTGCAGAACTCGACAAATTAACAATTTGTGTTTGGGATAATTCGCCACTGTGATTTAACAGTGCAATTGACTCAATAACCAAATCGGTTGATTTACGAAGTTCTTGGGTGGAGGTTCTAAATGCTGTCAGCAGTTGGTTAATGCTTTGTGTCGCCACTTGTAACTCGTCTTTTGAACTCACCACGACGTTAGCGGTCAAATCTTTGGTTTCCGCAATTCGGTCCAATTGAGAAGACAAAGATAAAATAGGATCTACAATAAATCGTTTAGCAAATACTATCGCCAATAAAGTCACTAACACCACTATTACAATGGTTAAAAATAACCAGAGCATCATATCGCTAATGTCGCTTGCCACCTGCTCAGCGGTTTGATTGGTTTGACTTTCAACTGCATTCGCAGCCAACGACAAATCACGACTAAATTCATCAGCCATTAATTGCAGTTCACTTAATGTTTCCCGGGCAAGATCCCAATCTACATCAGCTCGCTCCATTACATTAGCAAGCAAGGTTAGTTTGTCTTTAAATTCTTTGGGTTTACTTTTCAGTGGAACGTCACTCAGTTGTGCCAAACGCATCATCGACTGATTAAAGGTTTTATATTCTTTGCTAACCACAGATTCAAATTCGTCGGCATCTATCGTATATCCATACAAACCAAATGCCGCCATGAGCAATGCACTGGCACTTTGGTTCGTTTGATTTACCGCAGCCAGAGCCGGCAGGCTAACTTCAACAAACTCATCGTTTATGTCTTGTATAGAGAATATTTTCTGAGAAAGAATACTTGTTGAAATGAGTACCATGATCAGAATTAGACCATACCCCAACACCACTTTTTTACTTATCGTATTTAACCAATTCATTAAGGTCTCATTTATTTTGTATATGTAAATATTTAACGTTGCGATAGCCAAGATCTTTACCGTAATTTTAAGACAACAGGTGATAAGACCCATTAAATGCTAATTTCTGTTCATATTTATAGTTCAACGCTTGAAAAATGAGAAATCAGCAATACATATTGCTGCAATGCAAATAATTAATTGGAGTGGCTGATGACCACAATCGTTTCAGTTCGTCGCGGCGATAAAGTCGTATTAGGTGGAGACGGACAAGTATCATTGGGCAATACGGTAATGAAAGGTAACGCCGTAAAAGTTCGCCGTTTATATCGTGGTAAAGTTATCGCAGGATTTGCCGGCGGTACGGCCGATGCATTTACCTTATTTGAAAAATTTGAAGCAAAACTTGAGCTGCACCAAGGTCATTTAACCAAAGCGGCAGTAGAACTGGCAAAAGATTGGCGCACCGATAAAATGTTACGCAAATTAGAAGCCTTATTGGCAGTGGCTGATCATACAGCATCGCTCATTATTTCAGGTAACGGAGACGTTATTCAGCCTGAGCATGATTTAATTGCCATTGGTTCAGGTGGCCCATACGCACAAGCAGCAGCCACAGCGATGATTGAAAACACTGAATTATCAGCAAAAGACATCGTCGAAAAAAGTCTAAATATTGCTGGCAACATTTGTGTGTACACCAATACCAATCTCACCATTGAAGAGCTTTAATTTAAGCTCCTGTATAGAATTTAACGATAAAAAGGTTATTTAGAATGTCAGCAATGACCCCTAGAGAAATTGTTCATGAGCTTGACCAACATATTATTGGTCAAGATGACGCCAAACGCGCCGTTGCGATTGCCCTCAGAAACCGTTGGCGTCGCATGCAACTCGACGCTGAGTTGCGCGCCGAGGTCACGCCTAAAAATATTTTAATGATCGGCCCAACGGGGGTTGGTAAAACTGAAATTGCACGTCGATTAGCAAAACTAGCTAACGCGCCGTTTATAAAAGTAGAAGCCACTAAGTTCACTGAAGTTGGTTATGTCGGTAAAGAAGTAGAATCTATTATTCGCGATCTCACTGAAATTTCGATCAAGTTGACTCGTGAACAAGCCATTGAAAAGAACAAGTTCAAAGCGGAAGAAGCTGCTGAGGAACGTATCTTAGACGCCCTTCTACCTAGGCCTAAAGACACATTCGGTCAAGTAGTTGAATCGGAAGAAGGCGAAAGCTCAACCCGCCAAATATTGCGTAAACGTCTGCGTCAAGGGGAATTAGACGACAAAGAAATCGAAATTGATGTCGCACAAAAAGAAATTGGTGTGGAGATCATGGCACCTCCTGGCATGGAAGAAATGACTTCACAATTACAAGGCATGTTCCAAAACTTATCAGGTGACAAAACCAAGAGTCGTAAGTTAAAAGTTAACGTCGCTCTTAAGATGTTAATTGACGAAGAAGCGGCAAAGCTGATCAATAATGATGACTTAAAGGAACAAGCTATCGACGCTGTTGAGCAACACGGCATAGTGTTCATTGATGAGATTGACAAAATTTGTAAGCGCGAAGGCGCCAATAGCGCAGATGTTTCTCGCGAAGGTGTGCAACGTGATTTATTACCGTTAGTTGAGGGTTCTACCGTATCAACCAAATACGGCATGGTTAAAACCGATCATATGTTGTTCATCGCCTCTGGTGCTTTCCAAATGGCCAAACCGTCGGATTTAATCCCTGAGCTTCAAGGTCGTTTACCAATTCGAGTTGAGTTAAATGCACTTACAACGGAAGATTTTGAACGCATCTTAACCGAACCAAACGCATCATTAACTGAGCAATATAAAGCTTTGTTAGCCACTGAAGGTGTGACAGTTGAGTTTACTGAAGATGGCATAAAGCATATTTCACAAGCCGCATTTAAAGTGAATGAGAAAAATGAAAACATCGGAGCTCGCCGACTGCATACAGTGTTGGAACGTCTGATGGAAGAAATTTCATACAATGCGTCTGAACGTAACGGAGAATCGGTCACTATCGATCAAGCGTTTGTTAAAGAGCACTTAGACGAAGTAGTTGAAGATGAAGATTTAAGTAAATTCATTCTTTAATTTTCTTGCAAGACTATAAAGAAAAGGCGATATGATTGAATCACATCGCCTTTTTTATTTTTTATTTTTTATTAGCAAACTACCAGTACTTTTAGATAACTGAGTGTTTCCGTATCAGGTTATGATAAACATGGTGCAAGCTATCTAATTGTTCTCTCGGAACAGCGTCATTAGCTAACAGTTGCTGAATGTTTTGATCCAGCTCGTATAATAACTCACGTACATGAGGATCTTGCACCATACTTTGCATCCACGTTATCGCAGCAATACGAACGCCAGACGTCACCGGCGTTACTTGGTGCAAACTGCTAGAAGGATACGTTACTGCATCTCCCGCTTTAGGTTTGATTCTTTGTTCACCAAACTCCGTTTGAATGACCAACTCACCACCTTCATACTCATCAGGCTCTGATAAAAACAAAGTCATCGACATATCTGAGCGCAATACGTCCGCCGAATTAGGCATTCGCATAATAGCCGCGTCTACATGAAAGCCATACGTTTCACCCTTGGAATAACGGTTAAAACATGGGGGAAAAATTTTGTGCGGCAATACCGACGACACTAACTGTGCAGTTTCGCCAAATTTTGCTAACAAAGTATTCGCAAGTTGCCGCACTGTGTCGTGACTAGCGTCAGCTTGCCCATTATCTTTAACATCTGCCGCCATGCCCATGGCTGTACCTTTGCCATCAAGCCAAGGCACTTGATCGAGGTGTTGCCGATATAACGCGACTTCCTGTTTCGATAACAACTGTTCGATCAAGACCATGTTTAACTCCTAGAATTGATAAGTTACCGTTGCGCGGAACGACTGACGATCACCTATGTACATAAACTTAGGCGCTCGGTAAGTCGATGTATAATATTCATCATCCAAGACATTTCCTAAGTTAAATCGAGCGGTTAAATCTTGTGTCACATTATAACTGGCAAATAAGTTATACACTCTGTACGAAGGCACTGCTGGTCCGTTTGAACCAGTATCAGGTTGACCGCCAGTCATACCACTTTTGTAAGTTACGTCTCCACCAAAAGCAAAATCATCCGTTAATTGATAACGCGCTTGTGCGTAAAAGCTCTCGTCAGCAAACAATGCCAAAGGCAAACCTACACTGTCAGGGTTAGATGCAGACTCTAAAATTTCTGATTCCATTTTAGCCGCGGTAATTTGCACGCTCAACGCTTCAGTAATTTGACCATTAACTGCAACTTCAACACCCGTTACTTCGTTTTTACCTGTATTTAACGCACCCGTTGGCGAATAACCGCGACCAGAACCTTCCATAACATCGTCTTTCGTCAAACGAAATGCCGCCAACTGTAAAAATAACAGTTCGTTGTTCAACGACATTTTAGTACCAAACTCTAAATTGGTGACTTGCTCCGGCTCTGCATCAGCATTGCCGTCAGCGTCAGTGCAAACGCCGCCGTATCCACAATTACCACCGACATCCGATTCGCCACCATTAATATTCGTCGCCGTTCCATATGAAGCGTATAAATTCACATCATCAACAACTTCGTAAACCAACCCTAGTTGACCATTAGTCAGGGTATCATCAAATTCAAATGGCGTTTCCGTATCACCACGGAAAGTGATATTTGCATAGTCATAGGAGTCTATACGAACGCCAGCAAATACCATTAACGCATCAGTTACCTGAATCGTATCCATCACTGATAGCGCTGACACTTTATAGTTGTAATCGTTTTTCATGCTGCCACGAGTTGCCAAAGAACGATCAATAGCACTATTTAAACCACTAACCGCTTCACCTGCGCTATTAAGACCACAAAACCCCTCACTTATTCCTCGCCAGCCTGCAGTCCAACAGTTGTTTGCTGTTACACTGCCACGATTATTGTAGTTAAAGTTTTGCACTGTGTAGTCGGCAAATTCGGCACTTAATAAGAACTTATGGCCTATGCTGCCTAAGGTCAGATCAGCAAATAAATTAAATTGAGTTGCAAAATGTTCGACCTCTTGTGCATTAGAATGACCACCAAATGAGAAAGTACCAAAACCATTTACGCCATCGTTGGCATCTTGCTCAGTGGCATAACCCGTTGTTCCGCCTGCACTGGTGGCAATATAGCCATTTTCAGTTTCGCCATACCGAGTGATGTTATATAACTTCCATGTATCGTTAATTTGGTGCTCAACTCTCAGTGTTGAAGACCAAGCTTCAGAGTCCATAAAGTCACCTTTTTGTGCGTACACAGGAATATCTTTAACAATGACATCATTAATAACTGTCGAACCTAAATCAGGCACATCTTCGGCATTTAGATAATATACATCAGCCCAAACACGCGTTTGCTCACCATCATACAAACCTGAGACAAGCGCACCTTCTCGACTGCGTTCAGCACCTTCACGTTTTGGCGCATCTTCACTGGCTTTCATCACATTCACGCGCAAAGCAACATCTTCAGCAATTGGTTTATTTACATCAACCGATGTGCGGTAATAATTATCAGAACCTAGACCGACATCGACACGGCCAAAATCATAATCTGCCGACGCTTTTTTAGTGATGCTATTTATCGCGCCACCAGATGAGCCACGACCAGCAAACGTCGCACTTGGCCCTTTGGTAATTTCAATTTGCTCGACAGAAAAACTTTCGCGAGTATTCATCCCTGGGTCACGCAAACCGTCAACAAATACGTCAGAGCGCGCTTCGTGTCCTCGAATAATATAACGGTCACCAAAAGCGTTACCATTTTCACCGGTACCTAATGTGACACCGGCTTGCGTTGATAACACTTCTTTTAAATCTGAACGACCAGATTCTTCGATTTGATCTTTCGTTAAAACAGTAATGGTTGTTGGTGTATCCACTAAATCAGCAAGACGGCGCATATCACCTGATTTTTTTACGTTATAAATTGAATTACGAACACCATGAACTTCAATTAACTCCATCTCTTTTGTTTTTTTCACTGATGCGCTTTTTTCTGCGTCATCAGCCAGCGCTGGCGAAGTCCCTAAAGACAATGCACTTAATAATGCGGTTGAACCTATAAGCCTTTGTTTAGACATTATTATCCCTTACTTATCGTTTTAAGTTATGAAAATCACTGGCATTATATGCCTTAAAACACGAATGTAAATAACAATCATTATCATTGGCATTTTAGATTGGTAATTGGCAAAGATTTAGAAAGGCTGGTACATATCGGAAGCAAAACACTCTGTAATCCAATAATTCGATAGGAAAATATTGCTGACAATTGTTGGACGTAAAAAAGTTTCAGGCACAAAAAAAGCGCCTGTTTGTTTTAAAAACAGACGCTTTTTCCAAAAATTAACTAGAAGTTAATCATCTCGCTCAGTTCTGTAGCGTTCGATTTCTTCATGTAAAATGGCCGCTTGTTTGGCGATATCTTGGCTGGCAATCGCATTGGTTTGTGCTCGGTCTTGCGACTCGGACGCGATATCTCTAATTTTGATAACGTGTGCACTCATGGATGTTGCGACTTCGTCTTGTTCAGCCAGCGAAGTCGAAATTTGATTATTCATATCAACCACTTCATTCACATGTTCTGAAATTTGCTTCAATGACTCGCCCGCTTTTTGAGCCTGCTCTGAACATTGAATACCGTTTTGGTAACACTGATTGACTACACCAACAATGGTTTGTGTACTTGATTGCAGTGATGAAATGATCGACTCAATTTCACTGGTAGATTCTTGCGTTCTCATAGCAAGGCTTCTTACTTCATCAGCAACTACCGCAAAGCCTCGACCCTGCTCACCGGCACGCGCGGCTTCAATCGCTGCATTTAGTGCTAACAAGTTAGTTTGTTCAGCAATGCCACGAATTGCATCCGAAACTGTACCAATCAATTGGCTATCGCTTTCCAGTTTTTCAATTTGAACTAAGGCATTTTTCAAATCATTAGACAATTCTGTAATTTTCGAAGCCGTTAAGTTAACCTCTTGCGAACCTTCAGAAGCCAGCTCACCAGTTTTATTTGCAGTTGCCGTCGCTATTTGAGTGTTTTGATTGATGTCCGCTACCGTTGCTTGCATTTCCGCCCCCGAGGTTGCCACCATATCACTCTCTTGGAATTGTAAATCCATGCCATCAAGTGTGCTTTGGGTGTTATTTGCTAACTCTTCGGTTGCGTTATCTAAAGTATGTAATGCTTGGTTAACGTTTTTAATAAGCTGCCTAAAATCGCCGATCAAAGAGTTAACATCATCGGCCATTTCCACCAATTCATCTTTACCCTTAGAGCGAACTAGCCAAGTCAAATCGTTATGTTTACGAATATGAGCCACCGCATTTCGTACAGCTACCACAGGTTTTAAAATACTTTGGCTGGCTGTGTATAAAATAAAGCCGGTGATCAAGGTAGCTATAATAAATGCAATGATGGCATTACGCGTAGCTGCAGCACTTTTAGCATCAATAACAACCGTTAACGCAGCAACCATTCCGGTGAGTGACTCTTCTGTTTGGTGAATAGTCGCTCGCAAATCACCTAACAATCCGGATTTAGAATCTAAGCCAATTTCAACTTCTGCATTCACCAACTTTTTGAACTGGTCATTGTATCGCGCTAGGCTGTTTTTAATGTCTTGTTTAACTGCCCCACTGAACGACTCATCGTCAAGATCTTGATAAAAAGTCTGCATTAACTGTTCAAACTTAGTTAAGTACTTAGCGTCTCGGCGTAACATGAAATCTTTTTCTGCACGACGTAATTGCAACATGTCAGCTAACATGCGGTAGGAGTTTTGATTTTTAAGTTGCTCTTCCACATTGTGAACGGCGGCCCGTAATTCACCGTAATAGCCATCTTTTGGGTGTAAACCAATTTTCTTTTGGAATTCAACTAAAGCGATGAATTTGTCGGCATATTCCGTATAAGCCCCTTCGAATTGCCTCAACTCCGGCATATCAATGCCATAACTTTCAACTCTTTGCTCTACGTCTTTATAGTTGCTGGTAAGTTTGCCAACGTTATTTTGGAACTTATCCAAGTATTTCAAATCTTTACGCGCCAAAAAGTCCTTTTCATTGCGTCTTAAAGTCAACACACCACTTTCTAAGCGTTCAACTTTGGCAAGTGTTGCTCCGACATCCGTGAGCGTGCTGGTACTTAACAGCATCATGACAAATAACATCAACAGTGCTAACGAAATAACAACTGCAATAACCATTAATCTAAGTTTGATAGTTAAATTGGATAAAAACGACATCTGTGCGCCCTACGACATTTATTAAAGTAGCCCATGCATTTCACGTGGTTTATTGTTATCGGCTAAAAATCAATTTAATTTAAATTTGTTAATGCCTTTATACAGTTATAGCCTAGTTCAGATATAAAAAAGTGCCCAAAAAACTCATATATATTAGAACGACTATCAACCCGCAGAAATCAAGCTTACCATTGTAAAAGTGGTGTTATTCCTATATAAAAAACGTAATTCTTTTAAATTGAGTCAATTTGGATGAAAGTCACTTTTTATGGAGTTCGTGGTTCCATTCCTACCCCAGGCAAAGAAACGGCGAGATATGGCGGTAACACACCTTGTGTTGTATTAGAAAGTTTGTCTGGGCAAAAATTAATATTAGATGCTGGTACTGGGCTGCGTTTGGCCAGCGAAGAATTCGCAGATTATCCAGAGCCGATTAATATTTTACTCAGTCATCACCATTGGGATCACCTACAAGGATTTCCGTTTTTTACTCCTGTGTTCAAACCCGATACCAATATCACTGTTTATCCAGGTGCGACTATTCCAGAGCACGACACCGCCATTCTGGATCAAATGAGTAAAAGTTACTTCCCAATAAAATTTCATCAGTTACCTTCGAATATCACCATAAAAAAAACTAACTTTAGCCTCGACACTGGTGTTGAGATTGGTGATTTCACCGTACAAGCTCTGACCATGAATCACCCTGACGGTGGCAGCGCTTATCGTATTTTATGTGACGATAAAATATTAGTGTATGCAACGGACAACGAATTATCGCCACCAGAGCAGCACAATCATCACAACTTTATTGATTGGGTAAACTTTTGCAATGATGCCGACTTGCTCATTCACGACGCGCAATATTTAGATAATGAAATGGACCAAAAGCTTGGCTGGGGTCATTCATCGATTTCTGAAACTCTAGAACTTGCTCAGCAAGCAGACGTAAAACTCTTGGCACTATTCAGCCACGATCCTTTGCGAACCGACGATAACCTTGACGATTTAACCGCTAAAATAATAGCGAAAAAACTAAATTACAGCTTTTTCTTTGCAAAAGAAGGTAGGTCGCTCACACTTTAGTTAGCGTCTTTCCATGCGAACATGGCAAAACAATAAATTTGGCGAAATGAAAATGAACAAACTCGTAGCCGTAACACTTTCATTCATATTGTGTCTATCCATGACACAACATGTATATGCACAAGAAAATAAACAACAATATTCGAAAGTAATGCAACAGCTCAATCAACTGTTGACGGATAAAAATTACCAAAAAGCTTACCAATTGGCCGATGATAATACCTACGACTACGGTGGGTTACCGGAGTTTGATTTACTGACTGGTTTTGCTGCCTATGGCAGCGGTCACTACCAAGAAGCACTATTTGCTTTAGAACGTGTAGTCATTGAAAAACCCGCGTCTGTTTTGGCAAGAACGTACCTAGCGCTGACTTATCAAAAAATCCATAACTTGCCCGCTGCCTTAGCAGAAGTGGATAAATTATTGAATCGCCCTTTAACCAGCGAACAACGTAGTAAAGCGGAAAACCTGAAACAGCGCATTGAACGTCAGATGGCAAACCTTAAACAAGTTTGGGGCCATTATATTTCTGGCACATTCGCATACGACAACAACATCAATTCAGGGACCTATTTTGATGTTATTTCATTTCCAATTGTAGTGGATGGTGTGACACAAGGAACCATAGAAATTGACACGTTTGAGTCATCGAAAGAAACCAGAGACATCTCCTACGCTGTCACGTACGCGGCCAACTATCAATATCCGCTAAGCCAATATCAAACCTTAAAAGCAAGCGCCAGTATAAACCACACCGACTTTTATTCTTACAGCGAATACCGCCGCAACATCCTTAATTTAGGGCTCACGTACAGCCATGATTTCACCAGTTCAATACTGAATACCAATGTATTTTTAAGGCCGCTTTATATAAACGGCAGCTCTTATCGTAATGAAACAGGCGTTGGCGTTAACTGGAACACGAGTCTTTCCAAATCAAGTGGTATTACAGCCTCTGCGTCACATTCACTTATTACAAAAACCGATACCGACGCAGAGGACATTAGCAAAACCAAACTAGCCTTATCATATGTTTGGTATTCAAACCTTATCCATTCAATAACTGCTCACACATATATTGATAGCAGTGACAATGCCGAGTTTGAACATAATGGTAAAACCGCCTTTGGCGCTATGTATCAACTAACTTGGCCAATTACTGATATTTTAATGAGTAGCAGTTATTACATGTTTGAACAACACGACTATGATGCCGCCAACCCAGTATTTAATGAAGTAAGAGACGAGCAACTGCATTTTGTCTCTACGCAATTGATTTTTACCCCTGCAGAAAAATTCAGCATTAAGTTATTCCTAAATATGCAGAAGAAAAGCAGTAATGTAGACCTTTTCAGCTATAATCGTATGGAGATTGGTGCTTCATGGCAGTACAGGCTCTAGGAGTATAAGTTATGAAACAGATTTCCACACTCACACTTATTTTAACCGCCTTGTCCGCCAACCAAGCTTTTGCAGAATCTGAAGCCGGCAAAGCCATGGTGGCTAAAGGTAAGGTTACAGCGCTGCAGAGCACCGACACTGCCAACGAACAAGCCCGCAAATTAAAACGCCGTTCGCTTATTTATAGTGATGAAGTGGTCAGCACAGGAGCAAAAAGTAAAGCGCAATTGCGTATGACCGACGGTGGCATGATTGCGCTAAAAGAAAACAGTGAACTGGTTATTTCAGACTACTCCTACTCTGACGAAAATGGTCGAGGCTCGGTCGCAATGGAGCTTATCAAAGGCGGATTGCGCTCGGTAACAGGTGCAATTAAAGCAGAACGTGGTGATTACAACTTAAAAACCCCCGTTGGAAGTATTGGTATTCGCGGCACACATTACGAAATTGAAATTGTGCAGGGGGATGTTTTTCTTGCGGTATGGGATGGCGCAGTTGACTTAGTGGTCGATACGGGCGGCGGCACAGACACCGTATCGTTTGGTGAAGGAGAAGACTTTTCCTTCGCTAGGATCACGGAAAACGGTGAAGTTACCGAACTTCTAGAGCCGCCAGAAAACTTTAACGAAGGTCATAGCTCTGACACCGAAGAAGATTCTGAACAAAGCGAAGACCGTGAAGAAAACAACGACGAAAGTACTGACGAGTCGGATGACAGTGAACAAGACTCCAGCGAAGAGCAAGCTGATAATGATTCAGATAACAGCGGTGACGAAGAAACCGATAGCTCTAGCGATTCTGAGTCTTCATCATCAGAAGATGACGGCAGTGGCGATGAACAAACACCACAAACTCCAAGCTCGGTAGCGATAGTAGCCAATGATCCAGAACCAGAGCCTGACCTTGAGCCAGTCGAAACGACAGACGTTGAAGTATCAAATGAAGTGGTCGAGTCATTTGAAGATTTTGAAGATGATGCGCCAACATTAGCCACTGACGTTATCACCGAAGCGAGTAATGTCCCTGTAGAGCAACTGATCGCAGAACGGCAAGGCAGTTTTACCTATTCGAACGTTGAAGAAGTAGCGCTTAGCAGAGGTGAAATCAATAGCTTCGACATGAGCATGGAAATCAACTTTGACAATGGCACCATTCCAGCCGGCACTATGTCATTTGACGACGATGGCGGCGAATGGTTTGTCACTTTCGGCGGAGTGATATCAACTGCAAATATCGACTTAGATGTTAGTTTTGCTTCCCACGGCGATAATCTTGCCGATGGTGAAATTAATGCTGCATTTTTTGATGGATTGGATTCAGTGATCGGCGACTTTAATTTACAGGAAATTAAAAATCCTGATGTAAAAGTCACCGGCAGTTATAAAATTAAGTAGTAAAAGTTATGAATATTTTACGAAATACCTCACCCACAGCAGCTTTTTATAAATTGTTCAGCAGTTTCATATTGTGCATGACTTTAAATGCTTGCGGCTTTTCAAGCGATGATAATAACTTGAATGAAGGGACAGTTGACTTACCTAATGATGCGACCGAAGCACCAAGTAACGCACAAAATATCGATGTATCTCAAGTCAAAACTCTTAAAAAATCAACCAGTGAAAGAGTTGGTGCATTGTCAGCAGGTATTTCTGACATTATTGAAACCGGTACTTTAAACAGTACGGGGGAATTTACGCACCCTCAAGCTGCACAAGAATTTACCGGCAATATTACTGCCGCCTTTGAAGTGGCTGACGAACAAGGTATTGCTCGTGTATTTTTGGCGTTTGCTCAATCAGACCTTGAACTCCCTATCTGTAAAGAAAGTTGTGGTAACAACTTTTCTAGTGTCGTTTCAGGCATAAACCCAGCCGTTTTTGGTTTGAGTTCTGGTGAACAAATACTGCAAGTTTGGGTTGAGGATAACCAAGGAAATTTAGATCGAGTCGACACCGTCAATGTTAATTGGCAATCAAAAGCCATCAGTGGCGTTAATGCCAGTTATGATGAAGATACAGAAACGGTCAATGTAAGCTGGAATGCTCTAGAAGGCATACTTCGTTACAACGTTTATTTGGCTACCGACGCCGCGCTTAAAGGTCAAAATGTTTTAGAATTAGAAGGTGGCGATACTCGATTGGCTTTAACGTCCACCAGCGCTAGCTTTGAAAACAAAGCAGCGGACAACTATTTTATTGTCATCACAGGCGTTGACGGCACTGGTGAAAGTGCGTTTAGCGAACAAATCGTATTAATCAATAATTTAAATCAAGTACCTACTGCGGACAACTTGAGCTTTACAACGCTGGAAGATCAACCTTTAACAGGTAACTTATTAACCGCACAGCAAAACGATTACGAAACATTAATTCTCAATATCGAAGCTGTCAGCGCACCGTCACTAGGTTCCTTAGTGCTTTCAGAAACGGGAGCCTTTACTTACACACCTAATGCAAACGTGACAGGCACAGATCAATTCAGTTACGAACTTAGCAATGAAGCAGGTTTATCAGCGCAAGGCATTGTTGAAATAACGATAACTGCTGTCAATGACGCACCCGTTGCCTTAGCCGATAACTACACGTTAAATGCCGATGCTTCCTCACTCACTATTACGGCTCCAGGTTTATTGGCTAATGACAGCGACATTGACGGTGATAACTTATCTGTGGTGGCAGAGCCTGTAATCGCGCCAACACTTGGCGAATTGAGCCTATCCTCTGATGGCAGCTTTGTTTACACGCCGAGCGAACGTTTTGTTAATTTCGATACTTTTACTTATCAAATATCAGACGCGGCAGGCGAGACTAGCGATGCCATAGTCACTATAACCACCGATGACTTTAATGGCCAAATACCGATTGCCAAAAATGGAGAATACAGTGTTAATGAAGACTCTTTTCTCGAAATTGCAAGCGATGAAGGCCTTTTCACTCTGGTAAGTGACGGCGATAATGATCTTGACGACTTAACGCTGTCAATTGTTACAGAGCCACAAAATGGGGCCCTATTACT
>JABXID010000268.1 GCA_013373245.1 Gammaproteobacteria bacterium | reverse complement strand
TCGTATTGTTATTGTCGTTTGCTGAAATGGACGTGTTAAAGTTCAAGCAAATTGCCGGGTCGATGAAGTTTGCGTTTGGTGTGCAAAATAAGTTGGAAGTAAAAGATATTCCCAAGGGTACATCTGTAATAGCACAAGAGTTTCGTCCGGGCCGTCCTGACCCTACACCTATTCCAATACTACAGCAGCAAACTATGGAAATTACTCAACAGGTTCTCGAGTTTGAAGAGGGCGAGGATGAATCTGCTGGTGGCCGACAAGAACAAACTCAAGAATTACGCGGCGGGATGAGTTCCGCGACTGAAGATTCAGAAAGTGAAAGCACGGCGGAGTCTTCGGATACTCAAGAAGAAGTTAATGAGTTAATGAAAAAAGTGGCTCAGCAACTTGAGCAAGAGATCATTGACGGTGCGATTGAATTGGAGTCATTGGGTCAGCAACTTATTATTCGAATTCGAGAAAATGGCGCTTTTCCTTCAGGTTCAGCGTATTTACAAAATCAATTCAAACCGATTATTTTGAAAATTGCCTTGTTGTTAAATGACGTGCCAGGCGAAATTTATATTTCTGGTCATACGGATGATATTAACGTGACTAATGAGTTATTTATTAATAACTGGGATTTATCATCAAAACGAGCCGTTGCGGTTGCGACTGAAATTATCAGAGCGCCTAATTTTGACGCCAATCGAATTCAGGTTGTCGGTCACGCGGATACGCGACCATTAGTGCCAAATAATTCAGAGTTAAACCGTCGTAGAAATCGACGCGTTGAAATTTCGATAATGCAGGGTAAAGCGGTGGAGTCTGACCCAATAAACCTGTCAAACATTGAAGATAATTAAGCTAAGGTGAGTTGATACTCACCTTTTTTTGTTCTGCTCCTTTTCGCCAGTATCAGCAATTTCGAGTAGGGATTTTCCTAGTTTATTCGGTGCTAAGCTTTAACCGCATTCATTTCGCGGGTATAATCCCGCCTCTTTTTTAACCGCCTGAATTAAACGCCAAACAATGAAATTAATCGTTAAATATCATCCAGAGATCAACATCAAAAGTCGCTCAGTTCGTCGACGCTTTAGCAAGTTATTGGAATCCAATATCAGAATAATCGTAAAGCGTTTGTACCCATCCGCACATGTTATTGCGCGTTGGAGTGATATTTTGGTGGAGACTAAAGATGACGTCACACCTGAGTTAGAGGCGGAAATTATTGAGGCGGTATCAAGAATACCCGGTGTTGATCAATACAATGAAATTGTTGAATACCCGTTTGTCGATTTTGAAACGGCGTTTCAAGATGTTGCTAAACATTGGCAAAACGAATTAGTTGGTAAAACGTTTTGTGTACGTGTTAAGCGTTCTGGTAAACATGATTTTACCTCATCTGATTTAGAACGTTATATAGGCGGTGGTCTGAATCAATCGGTGGAGTCAGCTAGTGTTTCTCTTAGAAAACCTGACATCACGGTAAAAGTTGAACTGCGAGAAGACAAGTTACAAGTGATCAAGGCAAACCATAAAGGGTTAGGTGGCATGCCGTTGCCGACACAAGAAGATGTGTTGTCGTTAATATCAGGTGGTTTCGATTCTGGTGTTGCCACGTATCACATGATGCGTCGCGGCGCGCGTACTCACTTCTGCTTTTTTAATCTAGGCGGTCGTGAGCACGAAATTGGTGTGAAACAAGTGTCACACGCAATTTGGCAACGTTATTCAAGCTCTCACAAAACCAAGTTTATTTCGGTGAACTTCGAACCCGTTGTCGATCAAATACTGACTAATATCGACAATGGCTTAATGGGTGTCGTTTTAAAACGTATGATGATGCGTGCTGCTGCACAAGTCGCTGATAAACTTAATATAAAAGCGTTGGTGACAGGGGAGAGTTTGGGACAAGTATCAAGTCAAACGTTGACCAACTTAAATGTCATTGACCGAGTGACGGAAACGTTAATTCTGCGTCCGTTAATCCACATAGATAAAGCTGAAATTATTGAAACGTCGCGAGAGATTGGAACTCACGATTTTGCTGCGGCAATGCCTGAGTACTGTGGCGTGATCTCCAAAAAACCGACCACGCGAGCCGTGTTATCGCAAGTTGAAGAAACAGAAGCCAACTTTGATTTTTCGGTGTTAGACCAAGTTGTGGCTGATGCTGAAATTATGGATATTCGGAAAATTGAAGATGAAGCGCAGCAGGAAGTGCAAGAAGTTGAACATGTGACAGAACTGCCAACCGATGCGGTTGTCATTGACGTTCGTTCACCAGAAGAGGAAGAAGAAAATCCGCTAGAGCTAGATGGTTTAGAGGTATTGGCAATTCCCTTCTTTAAAATCGCTACTAAGTTTGGCGATTTAGACCAGTCCAAAGATTATTATTTGTATTGTGATAAAGGCGTCATGAGTCGTTTGCAAGCCTTGTTATTGCATGAGCATGGTTACAAGTCGGTAAAAGTGTACCGAAAATAATTGCAATAAAGTCCCAGCGTTTACAGTAGGAAATTCTTCGTCCTTTAAGGTAACAGTCTTGGTAAACGCTGCCTTTTTAGTATTAAGCCATCGCGTTTCCATTCATATTTATATCAACCGCTATAAATACCGGCCATTCAGCCTTAATCATCATACTCCTGCCTTAGATTTGAAAAACTGATTTCAAATCAGTTGTTATTATTTACTCGTTTACACACTGTCATCAAACTCAACTTATTCGTTGTTCGTCTTATTCTGTACCGAAAGATTAATCTAATGTGTAGAGTTTTGAGTATTTAATAAGTGTTAACACAAATTGTTACGTTCGTTAATCGATATGATGGCATATCAACTATGACGAGCCGCATGAATAATCGGATTATGAAAAAATTAATTATGAAAATATATTTACCTTTTTTGCTGTGTGTTGTCGGTTTGGTCAGTTCATTAACGCAAGCGCAAAGTAGACCACCGGCCAAGGTATTAGTTGAGCCCATTTCATTTGCTCCAATAGAGGTTTCGATAGAGACGGTTGGCACGGCAGAAGCGGTTAAGTCAGTGAGTTTATTCCCTGCTGCGGCAGATAGAGTAACCGCAGTATTATTCACTCCAGGAGATTTTGTTGAAAAAGGGACGCTTCTTGTTGAATTGGATGCTCGCCGACAACGGGCGTCTTTGCTTCGAGCAAAAATAGAGTTGGCTGACAGAGAACGCGAGTTGAGCCGTTTGGAAAAGTCGAAAGCCAACGGTGCGATTACACAATCAGAGCTCGATGAAGCGCGTTCTTTTGTTGAGTTAGCAAAGGTCTCGGTTGCCGAAGCTCAGGCCAATTTAGATGATAGACAAGTCCTTGCTCCTATTAGCGGTTATTTAGGTTTGACCGATGTTGAGGTGGGAGACCGAATAAATCAGTCGACCTTAATTACAACAATCGACAAACGTGACCAGTTATATATCAATTTTTTAGTACCTGAATCTGCTGTTGGCCTAGTAGGTACAAAGACTCAAGTAAAAGTGCAGGCTTGGAATAACCGAGGCGACGTTTTAAATGCGAGTTTAGCGCAGCTAGACAGCCGAATTAATACTGAAGACCGAACCCTGAAAGTACGTGCTTTGCTTAACAATCAGGACGATAAGTATCGACCAGGGCTGAGTTTTAAAGTGAATTTGAACGCTAAGGGAGCCGAGTATCCAATAGTGCCAGAAGCGTCATTAGCTTGGGGGGCGACGGGCTCACATGTATGGATAGAAGAAAACGGCAAGGCGGTAAAGAAGAAAGTAGAAATTAAACAACGCTTGCGCGGCTATATTTTGGTCGAAGGCGATTTAGACGGTGGCGACACTCTAATCGTTGAGGGAATTCAGCGGTTACGTGAAGGGGCGGCCGTTTCTGGGTCTTCTTTGATGGCGGAGAAATAATATGTTGAACCTTTTTCAAAATAAGGACGATCTGCCGTCTCTGTCTGTTCGTCGTCCTGTACTTATTGTTGTTTTAAATTTGTTGATCATTATCGCTGGTTTGTCCGCTATCTTAGGGTTAGAAGTTCGAGAATTACCAGATGTAGACCGACCCATTGTATCTATTAGGGCAAACTTCCCTGGCGCTGCGCCAGAAACAGTAGATAACGAAGTGACTAGGCGAATAGAAGGCGCGGCGGCCAGAGTAAGTGGTGTGAAATCGATCCGTGCTCAAAGCGAAGAAGGCTTCTCTAGAACCGTCGTGGAGTTTCGTCCGGGGATTAACCTTGAAGACGCTGCAAATGAAATGCGAGAATCGGTCAGTCGAATTCAGCGACGTCTTCCTGATGAGGTTGAGCAGCTTTCAATTGTCAAAGCCGACAATGATGCGCAATCGGTAATAAGTTTAGCGGTCGCCAGTGAAAAATATGATATGGAAACGGTGGCCGAGATCATTGAGCGAGATATCGCGCCGCTGTTTTTGGCTATACCTGGAGTTGCCGACATTCGTTTAAACGGAGAACGCCAACGAGTATTGAGAGTAACGGTTGATCCTATTCGACTGGCGAGCTACAAACTGTCGTTTACCGATGTATCAAGTGCACTGCGATCGGCACCATTTGATGTACCAGCTGGCAGCCTGCGTTCTACAGATCATCAAGTAATTGTTCGTGCGGATGCCACATCGATAAGCGCGAGTGAAGTTCAAAACATTATTATCAAAGGTAATACTCGCATTGCAGATGTTGCCAGTGTGTATTTCGGCCCCGCTGACGCCAACAGTTTTGTGCGACTCAATGGCGAGCCTGTTATAGGTATGGGGATTATCCGGCAAGCTAGCTCCAATACAATTGAAATATCCGACCAAGCACTCGCCATGGTTGAGGCGCTGGAAAAACGGTTTCCAGAACTAGACATTCACGTGACATCAGATGATGCACAATTTATCAGAAGTTCCATTGAAGAGGTTATGAAGTCTCTTGGTTATACGGTGGTATTGGTGGTTGTTACGCTATGGTTATTTTTAGGAAACTGGCGTGCCACTCTGGTACCCGCCTTATCTATACCAGTGTCTCTTGTCGGTGTTTTTGCATTAATGTGGGTCATGGGGTTTTCTATTAATATTTTAACCTTGTTAGCGCTGGTTTTAGCGACGGGATTGATTGTTGATGATGCCATTGTGGT
>JABXID010000065.1 GCA_013373245.1 Gammaproteobacteria bacterium | reverse complement strand
TTAGCAGAGATAGTACCTACTTGGGCGATAGCTTTGCTGTCTGCACAAGGAACAGAAAGTGCTTTTAATTCTTCAACAGCTGCTTTAACTGCTTTGTCGATACCGCGCTTAAGATCCATTGGGTTCATGTCAGCGGCAACGGCTTTGATACCTTCGTTGATTATTGCTTGTGCTAAAACAGTCGCAGTTGTTGTACCGTCACCCGCTTCGTCATTGGCTTTAGAAGCAACTTCTTTCACCATTTGCGCGCCCATGTTTTCGAACTTGTCTTCTAGTTCGATTTCTTTTGCAACCGATACACCGTCTTTAGTGATCGCTGGGCCACCGAATGATTTATCTAAAACTACGTTACGACCTTTAGGGCCTAACGTTACTTTTACTGCGTCTGCTAGGATGTTTACGCCTGCTAACATTTTTACGCGAGCGTCGTTACCAAATCTTACGTCTTTTGCTGCCATTTTTAATTTCCTATAAATTTTTTACTTTTAACATCGAGTAGTGTTAGGGAGGTTCCCGCCTTCGCGGGAATGACGAATAACGTCATTCCGCAATTGATGCGGAATCTAGTAATTACTCTACGATTGCTAAGATGTCTGACTCAGACATGATAAGCACTTCTTCGCCGTCAAGCTTTTCAGTCTTAACGCCGTAGCCGTCATTGAAAATAACAGTGTCGCCAACTTTAACGTCTAAAGCGCGAACTTCACCATTTTCAAGAATACGACCATTACCAACTGCGATGACTTCACCACGCGTTGATTTTTCAGCTGCTGAGCCTGTTAATACAATGCCGCCTGCTGATTTTGTTTCTTGTTCGTTACGTTTAACAATTAAACGATCGTGAAGAGGACGAATAGCCATTTGTCATTATCTCCAAATATAGGTTGTGTAAAGTGCTGGCAAACCAGCAAAAATATAGTCCGAATCGGCATTGCCGTCGGAAGGTTGCTGGATATATAAGGGTTGGATTTTTAAACCCAAGGGGCTGACAAAAAAATATTTGGATAAAAATTGTGGGCTTTTCTGACTCTTACTCAGATTCGCTACGAGCTCGCTGTTCGATGTTGTCTTTTGGGGCTTTTCTGTTATTGACCAAGCCTGCATTTGGCGTAAGTAAAACACTTATTGGTACCACTTCAATTCCGAGTTTTTGTAACTGTGGCAATTTAACTTGCAGTAATTCGTAGGTCTCTTTGTATGGGTGACCAATACCGATAGCTGAACCATAATTTTGAGCGATATTTATTAGACGTTGAAATTGGTGTTCCATGTGGCGTTTTTCGCGGCTGTGATCTAAAAAGATATTGCGGTTTAAGCTCGTCACACCAAATTGTTTCGCCAGTTGTTCAACTTTACTGTGCCTAGTAGTTTTGCTGTCGAGGAAAAACATATTGTGTTGTTGCAGCACTTCCATGGTCCAACGCATAGGTTGTTCCATACGTGTTAATAAACTGCCCATATGGTTGTTGATACCAATAGCAAACGGGATATCTTCCATGGCGGACAACAAGGTTTGTTGATATTCGACTTTATTCATTTTACTGGTTAACGCCCCTGACCCTAACAAGTGATTGTTGTGATCTGCTTGCATGGGCAAATGAATAAGCACGTCGCGATTATTTTTAGTCGCTTGCAGAGCGTAACGATAACCTAATGGCGTGTGTGGTAATACGGCGTAACTGAGCGGAGCGTCAATATTCAGCAATAGTTGATCGCTAGATTGATAACCGATGTCATCAATTACAATGGCTATTCTCGCGGTGGTTTTTTTGATTACATCAGCCGGTTTTGTGTGTCGTGACGCCGAGAAAACATGAGTGCTAGATAACAATAAAACAAGTGAAGCTACCAGAGCACATCCATGTTTTCCACGTTTGAAAAAGTTAACGATCATAACTATCGACGGCACCATCTTGCTGGGTCAACGGTTTTACCCTTATAACGAATTTCGAAATATAAGTTCGGACTGGATTGCCCGCCACTTTGTCCGACAAGTGCCAGCGGTTCGTCTTGTTCGACAAAATCGCCAACCGACTTTAGTAGTGCTTGGTTGTGACCGTACAAACTCATATAGCCTTTACCGTGATCGACGACCGTTACCCAACCAAAACCCTTTAACCAATCGGCGTACAGTACGATGCCTTCTGCGATACTGTTAACTGGACTGCCAAGTTCGGAAGACATCAATACGCCTTTCCAACGCAGTGCGCCACTGCGGCGCTGACCGAATCGCTTATTAATGCGTCCTTTGGTCGGCCACTTTAACTTTTTCTTCAGGTTATACAAACCAACCAAGCTCTCTGGTGTTTTTACAGCGGTACGCTGTGCATCTTCAATTGCTTTGGCCAGTCTCGCTTGGTCTTCTTGTAATTGTTTTAATTTTTGTTGATCGGTTCTTATTCGGGCGTTGAGTTTTCGTAAACTCGCGCTGCGGTTCTTTTGCGATATTGCCAGTTCACGTTTGTCTTGTTCTTGATTGCTTTTAAGCTCTACTAATTCAGTGCGTTGATAAGACAGTTCTTGTTCAACTTCATCGAGTCGACTCAACACTCTTTGAATATCTTTTAACTGGTTAACGCGTGCATCGTTCAGTGCTTGATAATAAGCAATCAAGCGTTCAAGCTTCGCTGGGTCGTCTTGATTGAGTAATAGTTTGGTGTAGTCGTGGTTACCTTGTAAATACGCAGTTTTGACCAACTCGGCTAACACACTTTGATGTTGTTTTTTTTGCTTGGTGAGTGTGTTTTGTTCTTTTTCAAGCGCAGATATTTTGTCGTTTACCGCGCCAAGTTTGTTATTGGTTTGGGTTAATTTGAGGGCAATTTCTGCAACTTGTAATTCAGCGGATTTAAACGTGGCTTCTAAATCATTTTTTTCGGCAATACGTTTATTAATAGCGACTCGTTGCTGTTTGATGCGTTCTTGTACTTGTTTTAACTTTTGGTTTTGTTTTTCCAGCGCTGTACTTTCTGCAAGGACGTTGCTGCTGAGGGTAAATAACAGAAAACAAAAAAATGCGCGAATCAATTGAAACGGCGCATTTAATGTAATTTTCTGTAAATGGTTAACTTGTTTTAACACAGACTTTTAATAAGGTTGCTAGACATCCCTGTCTATATAACCAAATTAATCAACTAACATCAAAGGTTTACCAGTCATTTCTTCAGGTTGTTCCATACCAATCAGTTTTAATACGGTTGGTGCAACGTCACTGAGTTTGCCATTTTCGACAGGTTTTGCGTCACGACCAACGTATATGAAAGGCACTGGCTCACTGGTGTGTGCTGTATGTGCTTGACCTGTAGATGCGTCCGTCATTTGTTCTGCGTTACCGTGGTCTGCCGTAATTAAACATTCGCCACCAACTTTATCTAAGGCTTCAACAACACGACCAATACAAGCATCAACGGCTTCACATGCTTTAACTGCCGCTTCGAATACGCCAGTGTGACCAACCATGTCACCATTAGGGTAGTTACAAACAATAAAGTCGTATTCTTTTGACTCAATAGCTTCTACCAGTTTATCGGTTAACAAGGTAGAGTTCATTTCTGGTTGTAAGTCGTAAGTTGCTACTTGTGGTGATGGAATCAACTCGCGCTTTTCACCTTCGAATAATTCTTCACGACCACCAGAAAAGAAGAAAGTTACGTGTGCGTATTTTTCGGTTTCAGAAATACGTAACTGAGTTTTGCCGTGTTTCTCTAGCCATTCACCCATAACGTTGTTTAACGACTCTTTCGGGAAGGCGATAGATGCTTTGATGTCAGCGGCGTATTCCGTCAACATGACAAAATCAGAAAGGGCTGGTGTTTTTTCGCGTTGGAATCCGTCGAAGTCTGCATCAACAAAGCTGCGAGTTAATTCACGAGCACGGTCCGCACGGAAGTTCATAAAGATAACAGCGTCGCCATCTTCTATCGCTACTGGAGCGCCAATGCTAGTGGCTTTTACAAATTCGTCGTTTTCATCACGGTCGTAAGCTGCCTGTAAACCTTCAAGCGCGCTATCTGCGGTGTATTCTGATTTCCCTAGTGTTAATAAATCGTAAGCTGATTGCACCCGATCCCAGCGATTGTCGCGATCCATGGCATAATAACGACCAATCAACGATGCAACTTTACCTTTGCCTGACTGTGCAAAGTGTTGTTCAAATTTAGCTAATGGCTGTTCGGCGCTACGAGGTGGTGTATCTCGACCGTCTAAAAACGCGTGTACGTAAACTTTATTGCAGCCTTTTTCTTCAGCCATTTTTACCATGGCTAATAAATGATCGTCGTGGCTGTGAACGCCGCCAGCAGACATAAGTCCCATAATGTGAACGGCTTTATCGTCACTAACAGCTTTGTCGACTGCACTTGCGAGTGCTGGGTTTTCATTGAAACTACCATCTTCGATAGCTTTAGTGATGCGCGTGAAGTCTTGGTAGACGATACGACCCGCACCTAAATTAACGTGACCAACTTCAGAATTACCCATTTGACCGTCTGGCAAACCAACATCCATGCCGCTACCTGAGATTAACGTGCTTGGTTTGTTGTTCCACAAACCATCTAACACTGGTGTATTAGCGTGAGCGATTGCATTGTTTGTTGTGTCTAAGCGGTGGCCCCAACCGTCAAGAATGATGAGTACAAATGGTTTTTTGTCTGGCCCGTTTGTTGTCATAGCGGCGTCCTCTTTCGCGAGTAAATAGAAAAATTCAAATTTTTAGAATAAACATTCTACTGATTTTTGAGTCATTTGGTTATAAATATTTAGTTTCTGTTTATAAGCTTTTGGTATCTTTGGGGGAACTAGGTATAATCTCGCCACTTTTAATTATTGAAGCCTTCTTGTTGAGTCGCCTTGATATAGACATGGCTGACTGAACCAGAATTTAATTAGGTTAAAAATATATGGATCAATACATTGAGTTTTTAGGCAACCACTACATGTTAACTGCAGCGTGGATTGTTCTTTTCTTTTTATTCATCACCAGTTTTGTTGGTGCGGCGATGTCAAAAGTTAAGTTAGTTTCAACCCACGATATGACGTTACTTGTTAATCGTGAGAACGCTAAGGTAGTAGATACTCGCGCGGCAGCTGATTTTAATAAAGGCCATATAACAGACGCGATTAATCTTACCTTAGATAAAATTACAACAGAGCAGTTTGGTGCGCTTGAAAAGCATAAGTCAGACCCCATCATTGTGGTATGTAATGCAGGGATTTCTGCAAAAACTGCAGCGAAACAGCTAACAAAATCTGGTTTTGAGAATGTTTCTGTTTTGCAAGGCGGTATGCAAACTTGGACGAGTGCAAATTTACCAATCGTTAAGAGCTAATTGTTTTAACTATGGCAAATATTGATATTTACACCAAAGATTACTGCCCATTTTGTCACAGAGCGTTAGCGCTTCTAACGGCAAAAAATGTGGAGTTTAATCAAATTAAAATTGATGAACACCCAGAATTAAGAGCGCCAATGATTGAGCGTGCCAAAGGCGGCTCAACGGTTCCTCAAATTTTTATCGATGACACTCACGTTGGTGGTTGTGACGATTTGATGCTGTTGGAACGTCAAGGTAAACTCGACCCACTATTGAATAATTAGAGCAAAAAGCAAAGAAGCTCATACAACATTTAGGAATTTATAATGGCTGAACAAAACGCAACGCCTGCATCAGATCAACAAACGACACCTCAATTTTCAATTCAACGCATTTATGTAAAAGACATGTCGTTTGAAACACCTAACTCACCAGCTATTTTCACTAAAGAGTGGAAGCCAGACGTTAAGTTAGATTTAGATAACAAAAGCACTAAAATAGAAGATGGTGTTTATGAAGTTACTTTAGCATTAACTGTTACAGCAACAGTTGAAGGCCAAACGGCGTTTTTGTGTGAAGTACAACAAGCGGGTATTTTTGCAATCGGCAATATGCCAGAAAACCAAATCGCTCATATGTTAGGTGCATTCTGTCCAAATACATTATTCCCATATGCTCGTGAAGCGGTATCTAACTTGGTAAACCGTGGTACTTTCCCTGCGTTAAATTTAGCGCCTGTTAACTTTGACGCATTGTTTGCTCAATACGTTCAGCAAGCGCAAGCTAAAGCTGAAGGCCAAACACAAAAGTTAGACGCTTAAGTACAGTCGTCAAAAAAGAGAAATTTGTTATGAATTCTGAGAAACAATTCAGAATTGCAGTGTTAGGGGCGGGGTCGTATGGCACCGCCCTTGCTTTTTGTTTCGCTCGAAATGGTCACGAGGTGATCATGTGGGGGCGCGATGAAAAGCAAGTCGCAGACATGCAATCGAGTCGTCAAAACTTAAAGTATCTACCAGGTGCAGAGTTCCCAGAAACTTTACAAGTAACCGCTGACTTAGAGTTTGCAGTGACAAGTGCTGATTATCATTTGATCGTTGTACCGAGTCATGTGTTTGGTGAAACGTTATCAGCCATCAAACCTTATTTACCTGAAACTGCGAGTATCTGTTGGGCGACAAAAGGCCTAGAACCTGAGACTGGCCGACTATTACAAGACGTTGCGCACGAAACATTGGGCACGCAGCACAGCTATGCGGTGTTGTCTGGGCCTACATTCGCCAAAGAAATGGTAATGGGTTTGCCTACAGCGATTTCTTTATCGTCTGAAAATCCAGAGTTTGCTCAGCAAATTAGCGAGTTATTGCACTGTGAACGTAAGTTTAGAGTGTATACCAATAGCGATTTTATCGCGGTTCAACTCGGTGGTGCTATTAAAAATGTCATTGCAATTGGCGCTGGCATGGCTGACGGTATTGGTTTTGGTGCTAATGCGAGAACAGCGTTAATCACCCGTGGTCTTGCGGAAATGACTCGACTTGCTGTGGCACTTGGTGCGGAACCTAATTCGATGATGGGCATGGCAGGATTAGGCGATTTGGTGTTAACCTGTACTGATAATCAATCTCGTAACCGTCGCTTTGGCCTTGCTCTAGGTCAGGGCAAAGGCGTTGAGCTTGCAATGACCGAGATCGGCCAAGTGGTAGAAGGTTATCGCAATACCAAGGAAGTTTATATGTTAGCTCAAAAAGCTGGAGTCGAAATGCCGATCGTTGAGCAAATATATCAAGTATTGTATCAAGGTGTGCCCGCCCTACAAGCTGCAAAAGCCTTGTTGGCTAGAGACCCTAAATCTGAGTAATGGTCGCCGTTAGCTAGAGATCCCGTCCAAGAGTGCGACGGGATGACTTTTGAATCCGCTAAGCACCTTTGAGTTGGTTTCTGCCTGCTTTTTTCGCTTCATAAAGTGCCTTGTCGGCTCGATGAATGACATCGGTTTGAAACTCGTCTTGCTGAGTTGCTTCTGATAAGCCAATACTGATAGTGACAGGATAAGATAAGTGACGAATGGTTAACTCCGAAACGGCAACACGCAGCTTGTCCAGCCTTGCGTGATTGGTCTCATAATCGCCTGAGGTCAACACCACAAGAAATTCTTCACCACCATAGCGACCAATGTAGTTATCTTCACCGATGTTGGCTTTGGCACACTCGGCAACCGCTTTTAATACTTCATCTCCCATATTGTGACCATGAGAGTCATTGATATTTTTGAATAAATCTAAATCAAAGATAGCAACATAAAGTGGCGAGTCAGTTGTTTTAAAATCAATAAAACGCTTTGACAATTCTGACATTATCTTGCGGCGGTTATATAATTGGGTCAGTTCATCAGTGGTTGCCAGTAGTTTAAGATCCTTTCGCAGTTTTTGATTTTTCCGAAGTAATAAAGTGACAAAGAAAGTGATCACCGCAAATAAAATGACCATCACCAACATGAACCGTGAACGTAACTTTTCATCGTTTAGTTCTTTACTCTGCAGTTCGTTCTCGAGCTTAAGGACTTCATTTTCTTTGGCTGTAATCGTATTACTGAGTTTTTCAAACGCTTGCTGTTCAGACGTCTCTAAATCGTCTTTATGTTGTTTCTTTAGGGCTTCAACATAAACCTGTAACTCTTCAAACGCTTGTTGATATTTGTCTTCAGCAAATAATAATTTTGCCATAGTCTCCTGCGTTTGGATCACTATTGGGTTAGTAGTTTGAGTCAGGTATTCTGGGTAGTTTTTAATTTTTTCTAGCGCTGCTTTTG
>JABXID010000217.1 GCA_013373245.1 Gammaproteobacteria bacterium | reverse complement strand
GAAGATGGTTCAGTTGTTGACGTACCACCTATGGCTGCAGAAGGCTACGAAAAAGCAGAGCCTCAGTACGTGTCTATGCCAGGTTGGTCGGAAAACTCTTTTGGTGTAACAAGTTTCGAAGAGTTGCCACAAGCAGCGCAAAACTACATCAAACGTTTAGAAGAGATCACAGGCGTGCCAATGGATATCATTTCAACTGGCCCAGATCGTAATGAAACTATGATTCTAAGAAATCCATTTTCATAATCGGTACACGTCTTAAATCATCAAAAAAGCTGTCATTTGACAGCTTTTTTTGTATGCTTTGTTAAGGTATTTCATGCAAATTAAATGGACTTAATAAGGAAATAATATGTTCAAAAAACGTTTCAAGTTGATAACACTGCCACTATTACTCTCGCTAACCGCTTGTTCTTTGGGCTCTGATGATGACCCAATGTACGAAGATAAAACACCTGATGATGAAAGCTTAACGCAAGCAGAACAAGATAATGTTGATTTGTTTGAATATTTGCAACAAGCCTATTTTTGGAACGACGAGTTACCAAGTGAAATCAATCCTTCGGCCTACAGTTCCATGCCAGAAGCTATGTATGGCCTTAGAAATACGGACGATAGATTTAGCTTTGTCATGACGAATGAAGAGTATAAAGACTACGTTGCTTCTGTGTTTTTCGGTTACGGTTTTTCCCATCTAGCCAATGATACTAATGACGGTTTAGTGATCCGTTACGTATTTGACCAAGGCTCAGCGTATCTTAACGGATTGCGTCGCGGTGATACTATCACTCGAGCTAATGGCATTGATATAGCGGATGTCATTGCGGGGACACGCACACTGTCAGAGGCGTTTGGTCCAAATACAGATGGTTATACCATTGACGTTACATTTGAAAAGCCTGACGGTACCGTCGTTGAAACTCAATTTTCAAAATCAGAAATTGTCGCCAATACTGTGATGGCAAGTGAAGTTAAAAACAAACCCGTCACTGATTTGAACAACAATGTGAGTCAGAAAAACGTTGGTTATCTGGTGTTTGATTCGTTTAAAGAAAGCTCTGCGGCAGAGCTCAACACCGCGTTTTCTCAATTTTCACAAACGGGTGTCGACGAACTAATCCTTGATTTGCGATATAACGGTGGTGGTCGAATTTCAGTTGCTCAGCAGTTAAGTACGCAAATTGCCGGCGATAATGTCCGTGATAACAACATGTCGAACATCTTTGTCCAGTATGTGCACAATGACAATTGGTCGCAATACAATGAAGCCGTGAGTTTCTCGACAGCAAGTTATGAACTTGATTTAGACCGATTGATCGTTTTAACGTCTGGCAATAGTTGTTCAGCCAGCGAGTTAGTGATCAATGCGTTAATGCCGTTTATTGATGTTGTAACAATTGGTGATGAGACTTGTGGTAAACCTATCGGTATGTATCCACAGGAAATTAATGACTGGACGGTGTTTGCCATTAACTTCCAAACCCAAAATGCGGTAGGTTTTGGAGATTACTTTGATGGTTTGCCCGCCGATTGTGCAGTTACGGAAACGATTGTTGGTGACTGGGGCGATGAAGCCGATCCGTTATTGGCAGAAGCCTTGTATTATTTAGAAAACGGTCAGTGCAGCACTGCGGCGCAAGCGTTTTCCAAACGACTAAAATACGCGCCATCGCCTAAAGTCGACTTTAGTCAAGGCCCAGTGAAAATGCGCAATGCGCTGTAATTACTCTTATTACACCTTATCGTGAGTGTTAAACAAGCCAGAGCTTAGAATAAACCTCTGGCTTAATTTTTGCTTTTGATATTGAGTTAAATAAAAGTCCGATATGTCATTGTGAAAAGTCAGATGGTTATGAAGTTAATTTACAATTTATTTTTGAGTGCAGTTCTATTGTGCTGCTTGCTTGTTCCGCTGCGTGCGCAAGAGGGGGAACTGCTGCAGGCTGTTCAAATATACACTCAAGACGAGTTGTTGAATTTAATTAAAAAAAACGAACACTTAGAGCGAGTGAAGGCAGATCGTTGCCAGCTTAACCGCGATATTGAAGACCGAGCGGTAAAACTTGATATTCCTGCGTATCAATTTTTATATGGCGATATGCTAGCCTGGGGCGTTTGTTTAGATGCAAACCCAGAATTAGGTTTGTATTACATCAAAAAATCGGCTGAGCAAGGTCTAGTAGCTGCTATCGAACAACTTGGTCGGTACTATCATATTGGTCGCTTCGTGCAAAAAGATGAAGAAAAAGCTTATGTATATATTCAACGTGCAGCTGAGCAAGGCAATTTAGGCGCGCAATTTCGATTGATTGAAATGCAACTTGATGGGCTTGGCAGTCCATATGATTACGAAAACAGCTACAAATGGCTGCATCATGCGGTGATTGCTGACCGAAAACAACACAAGCAAGCAGCTGAATTATTAGCGGAGTTGGGAAAACGTATGCATCCAAAAGCCATCAAGCGGGCGAAAAAAGGCTAATAAAGAAGGAATTACTAAAATATCTTAAACTAACCTTTGTCTATTGCTTGAGCACCGTTATACTTAAGACAACAAACGTTTATAGCTAATTAACAAAAGTAGACTTAATGCCAAAACACGACCCGCACCATGCACGGGAAAAAGAAAAGTACGGTACCCCAATCGCAAGTCGCGAATTCATTTTAGAACAAATTGAACAAGCCCCATCGCCTCTAAGCTATTCAGATTTAATAAAACTCTGCAAAATCCAAGACGAAGATTTAAAAGTCGCACTAAAGCGCCGTTTACGCGCTATGGAGCGAGACGGCCAGCTGTTGTATACCAAACACAACAAATACGTGATCCCTAATGAAGATGACTTAGTGCAGGGCACTATAATTGGCCATCGCGATGGTTTTGGCTTTTTACAATTAGATGGTAGCAAACCGGGTAAAAATGATTGGTATGTCAGTCATAGCCAAATGCGTAGTTTAATTCACGGTGATGTTGTCGTGGCACAATCGTCCGGTGAATTCAAAGGAAAAACCGAAGCTCGTGTTATTCGTGTGGTTGAGCCGCGTAAAGCGCCAATTATCGGTCGTTATTTTGTTGAAATGGGAGTGCAAGTCGTTATTCCTGATGATGGCCGTATCAAGCAAGAGATTGTTATTCCTCAAGGACAGGAAAACG
>JABXID010000275.1 GCA_013373245.1 Gammaproteobacteria bacterium | reverse complement strand
TCGGGGTTCGAATTTCGTGACTTGTATTGGCCAAAAACTGACTTTTTGCCAAATTGGCTTCTTCAGCTTGTTCTTTTGCTTGAAGCAGTACTTGTTCTTGTTGTTTACGCTCCGATATGTCTCTTATAAGCCCAACAAATGCAGGTTCAGATGCAAAATAGGTTTCATTAATCGTTAACTCAATTTCAAATTCGTCGCCGAGTTTATTAACTGCCACCAAATCTCGGTTTTTACCTATTACGGTACTCATTTTTTTCGGCGTATAGTGACTCATAAAACCAGATTGTTGCTCGGCTATATCTGATTGCATTAAACAGGCGATGTTTTCCCCTAATAACTCGGCCTCTTCATACAAAAACATTTTTTCTGCACTTTCAGAAAACAATTTAATTGTGCCTTTTCGATCGGTGATAATTACCGCATCACTTAAACAAGACAGCGTCGCAAGCTGCTGATGCTCAGACATTTTATATTGCTTACTTACGTCTTTTAGTGACTTTAAGTGCTGCTTCGATTGTTGTTTTAATTCTTTATTTTTTTGTTTTATATTGGAAAATAAATGTTTTTCATTAAGTAAGGCAAACCACAAAGCGACACCGTAAGCCAACAATCTCAGTAGGTGCCACCCCCACCAGGAAACATCCCACAAAAAAGAGTGTTGAAACATAATTGCGGCAAGCCCAAACATAGAGCAATGTAATATAAACAATAAATCATCTGTGTTTTTATGTTTTCTAAATTGAATAAGCAGTCGTAAAGATGCAATTAATAGTAATATTCCACCAACACTGTTCATAAACATAGCAACCGTTGTGAACTCGCCATTTTCTGACATAGTTGGGATACTATCCGGACGTAAAAAAGTCCAAGTAATGACAACGATTGAAAGGAAAGCTAACCAATATAACAACCGAGACGTTAAGCGTTGATGCCAAGCTTGTGGCAGGCACACTAAAGCAAAGATTAAGCCTCCTAAAAAGGTAGCACTTGAATGTAACCAAACAAACAATTTGCCAGGGCTAACTAAGGCATGAGCAATATCAAATAACCCCATAACCAATAATGCACCGGCTATTACCATATTAAAACTGGTCCCGCGCCGACTCTCTTGCAAGTTTATAAGCAAGTAGCTAACAAACAACGCAATAGCGCCGCCAAACACTTCAATCGCTGAATGAAACGGAATGTGCTGCCAACGCCAATCGGCTAGGGTTGATTTAGCCAAAATAAATGTCAACAAATGCACGGCAAAACTGACAATAATGACAACTATAATCGCTCTATTTAATCCAGATTTAATCGTCTTCTCCTTTGCAGACTTTTCCTGAAAGTGCTCAAACGGGAACTATTTTTAGAATAGACCATTGCACAAAAAACTCATGTTTTAATTGATAAAATTTAGAAAGTGCGAACGATTAACAACGGCCAATGCTGATAGGTGCAATTTAAAAAGCCAGATGCGACTCGGGATATAGACGCATCTGGCCGAATTGATTAAACGATAGGGTTAACAATCGTTATTGAAGTTTAGCGTTGTCGTAACGCTTCGATTCGCGACTCTAACGGTGGGTGGCTTGAAAATAATGCGTGGACTTTACCCGCATTAATAGCCAACGCCGCCATTTCATCAGGTACTTGCGCAGGCTCTTTACCTTTATTTAATCGTTGCAATGCGGCGATCATTTTTTGCTTTCCTACTAACTCCGCTGCGCCTGCATCGGCTCTATATTCTCGAAGTCGCGAGAACCACATTACAATCATCATCGCCAAAACACCCAAAATAACTTCTGCAATAATAGACACTATCCAAAAAGCTGGCCCATGACCGCGCTCGACTTTAAATACCACTCTGTCTACAACATGGCCAATCACTCGAGATAAAAACACCACAAAAGTATTCACTACGCCTTGAATGAGAGTCATAGTTACCATATCACCGTTGGCAATATGGCTAACTTCATGCGCCAACACAGCCTCAACTTCATCGTCGGTCATTTCACGCATTAATCCAGTGCTTACAGCCACTAATGCACTGTTTTTATTCCAGCCGGTAGCAAATGCATTTGCTGCATCACTTTGGAAAATACCAACATCAGGCATACCAATACCCACTTTCTGCGACTGCTCCTTTACTTTGTTCAATAGCCATAGTTCAGTGTTATTACTCGGCTGCTTAATCAACTGCACTCGCATCGATTTGATGGTCATGGTTTTTGATAAAAACAACGAAATAAGTGCGCCTGCAAAACCAATAACGCCGGAATAGACAAGCAAAGCAGTAAGGTCGAGATCGACACCATTTTGTGCCAAAAGTCCCTCAAATCCCAACAGGCTAAACGTGACCCCCAACAACGCCATAATTGCGATGTTCGTTGCAATAAACAGCATGATACGCATGAGTGTTACTCCAAAAATTTAAATAGTTAACGGAACTTAAAATGTGCCCGAAACAGATGAAAATCAAGTGAATATTTTGTGTTTATTGTAATTTATAGGGAGTGATACTTTTTGTACGAGATCCCCGATCTTCTCGGGGATGACAGATTAGAAAGTTACAATAACTCTGCTCTTCGTGAGGACGAAAGTTAAACAGGACTATACAAGGTTCGTCATCCCGTCATGTTGTTAGACGGGATCTCCAACTTTCACAGAAAGACAAACACTTTTAAAACTGCATTTCAGGTACGTCGCCATCAACACGCAACTTACCAGCTGTTTTTTGTTTAATCTCATCAACTGATACGCCAGGAGCTCGTTCTTTTAATACAAACTCGCCATTTTCAATTTCCAAATAAGCTAAGTCAGTAATGATTTTAGTTATGCAGTTTACGCCGGTCAGCGGCAAAGTGCATTGCTCCAATAACTTAGAATCGCCATGTTTGCTCGCGTGAGTCATGGTTACGATAATGTTGTCAGCACCTGCTACCAAGTCCATTGCGCCGCCCATGCCTTTAACTAATTTTCCAGGGATCATATAACTGGCAATATTGCCGTTTTGATCAACTTCGAAAGCACCCAACACAGTTACATCAACATGCCCACCACGGATCATGGCAAAAGACTCTGCCGAACTGAATATGGCTGCGCCGATTGCCGTTGTTACGGTTTCCTTGCCGGCATTGATCATATCTGCATCAACTTCATCTTCCGTGGGATAAGGGCCCATTCCTAACAAACCATTCTCCGATTGCAACATAACGTCAATGTCATCAGGCACATAGTTCGCTGCTAATGTAGGAATACCAATACCTAAGTTGATGTAATCACCATCTTTAAACTCACGAGCAACGCGCTGTGCTATTTGTTCTCTGCTTAACGCCATAGTAATGCTCCTTATGCTTTTGCGGTGCGAGTTGTAATTTTTTCGATGCGTTTTTCGAATGTTCCTTGGATCACTCGATCAACATAAATACCTGGGGTATGAATTTCCGTTGGCGCAAGCTCGCCCGGCTCAACAATTTCTTCAACTTCCACGACTGTAATTTTGCCTGCGGTTGCCGCCATCGGATTGAAATTCTGCGCCGTATGGCGAAATACCAAGTTGCCAAAGCGGTCGGCTTTCCATGCTTTTACAATAGCGAAATCGCCCGTAATGCTTTCCTCTAAAATGTAGTTCCGGCCATTAAACTCTTTAACTTCTTTTCCTTCTCCAACCAAAGTGCCGTAACCGGTTGCCGTATAAAACGCAGGAATACCAGCTCCGCCAGCGCGCATTTTTTCTGCCAACGTACCTTGAGGAGTAAGTTCTACTTCCAACTCACCGTCTAATAGTTGTTTTTCAAACAGGGCATTTTCGCCAACATACGACGACACCATTTTTTTGATTTGTTTGTCTTCTAATAAAATACCCAAACCAAAGCCATCAACACCACAGTTGTTAGACACCACAGTCAAACCTTTAACACCCATTGTTTTGATTTGTGAAATTAGTCCCTCAGGAATGCCACACAAACCAAAACCGCCAGCGATTACTGTCATATCGTCAGTCAGCCCAGCCATTGCCTCGCTATAACTGCCGACTACTTTGTCGAAACCTGACATAGTTCTCCCCTATTAATATTATTTTTGTTTACTTATACCAAACTCGAATGCCACCACCTAGCTTACAAACTCAGATTTACTTGTCGCTCGAGTAAAGGCACCTTGACAGAGACTCATATCAAGACCATAAAACCTTAGTTCAAAGCGCGTTAAATTGCAGTGCTACTTTAGTTCCAAAGTTCCCTCAAATCGCACGGTACCAAGGTAGTACAGTCGTGCTTCAACAACTTTGATACGCTTATTTTCGAGACCATCGATTTTGGGAAATCACATGTTAAAAAATAAAGTAGCTTTGATCACTGGTTCCACCAGCGGTATCGGTCTTGCAACCGCAAAAGTCTTAGCAAGAAAAGGAATAAACCTAGTAATTAATGGCTTGATGTCCGATGAAGAAGGCAGCCAATTGGCTCGTGAACTCGAAACAGAGTTTGCAATCAAAGTAATGTTTGACGGTGCTAATTTGGCGGAGCCCAAACAAATAGAAACAATGATCCGCCGAGCGATTGATACTCTGGGCTCCATTGACATTTTAGTAAATAACGCAGGCATACAGCACACATCGCCTATCGAAAAATTTCCAACCGACAAATGGAACGATATTATAGCGATTAACCTTTCGTCGGCCTTCCACACAACTCAAGGTGTCTTATCCTCGATGAATAAAAACAAATGGGGTCGCATCATTAATATCGCTTCAGTGCATGGATTAGTAGGCTCAGTTAATAAATCCGCTTATGTTGCAGCTAAACACGGCTTAGTTGGCTTAACTAAAGTAAGCGCATTGGAACTTGCGAGCTCAGGTATAACGGTTAATGCAATTTGTCCCGGCTGGGTTGAAACTCCGTTAATCAATCAGCAAATTGAAGATATTGCTGCGCAACAAAACATTGATATCTCTCAAGCCAAGGAAGCTTTGATCACCGCCAAACAACCACTACCAGAAATGGCGTCACCTGCACAAATTGGTGAATTTATATTATTTCTTTGCAGCAATGCTGCATCTTCAATTACTGGTGCAAGTTTGCCAATCGATGGTGCTTGGACCGCTCAGTAACCTCAAAACAAAAACAACAAAAGCTCCTTAAAGGAGCTTTTTTCTTGCTGTTATATATTAATTAAGCACTACTCTATTTTAACTAACCTTGCTTAATAAACTGTCCAATGGTTTCAAAAAGTTCCGCGCATTCATTAGGTACCAAATCTTCTATATTCATAAAGGCGTGGATCATGTGTTTAAACTGGTGGTGTTGATTTTCAACACCAGCGCCCTGTAACAATTTACTATAAGCTAAAGCTTCATCACGCAATGGATCATAACCAGCGGTAACCACTAGAGTGTTAGGTATTTTTTCATTAATTGTGCCAAACAACGGCGATGCTAATTTTCGGTCTTCGTTGTTTAAAAAATAGTTATCAAAATACCACTGAATTCTCGGCTTTTCTAAAAAGTATCCCGTGCCATTTTCCTCAATTGAAGGTTGTGACAAGGTGTAATCTAGACTCGGATAAATCAACACTTGTTGGTCTATCTTTAGTTCTTCGCCATTGGCTTTTGCCATAGATAAACTGGCACAAATAGCTCCTCCTGCGCTGTCTCCGGCGATAATAACTCGTTCATTACTTTGCAATGGAGAAAGCACCGACTGATAATTTTGTACTACAGCCTTTGCATCTTCTAACCCAGCTGGATATGGGAATTCAGGTGACAATCGATAATCTACTGAAATTAAATGACATTCACTGGCTAACGCTATTTTTCGACACATAGGATCGTACAGCTCAACATCGCCGCACATATGTCCTCCGCCGTGAAAGTAAATAACAACCGGCAAACTATCATTGGGGTTAGCAGAGTATACTCTTACAGGCACCGAAGTTTCATCAGTTACCAACATTCGCTCTTCGCTATAGGAAATGTCGGGTACGGATGTGTTGAGGCTCGACAATGCGGCTAATTTCTCTCTAGCCATTTCAGGGGTTGGTACGACACCGTCGTTTTTTGCTTGCAGAATCAGTTGATTTACTGAATCAATAAAGTCTTGCAAATGCGGAGCTAATTGACCTCTCATTACACTGTCTCCTTATTTTTAGGATTAGTCTCTGGTAAGAAAAAACTGCCAAGGAAAAAGCTACTGCTTAACACCGTAATTAGTACAAAAGCGTAAAAGTAATCTCCAGACCAAACATCAACTAAATAACCAAACACCCATAAAACAAGCGTTGCGATTAAGTAGCTAATTGACCAGAAAAAACTAAACACAACTGTAATTTTCTGTGGCGTCATGCCTTTCAATTCATGCGGAATGGTAACAAGTGCGGTGATAGGTAAGAAAACAAAAAAGCCTAATATCATGGCGCAAATCAATTGCACTAGTGCACTGCCGCTAAACGTCAATCCGCATATCGTCAACACTTGTACTAAGCCAGACCAGCGGATCACTGGAATTCTTTGTTTTATTTTTCGGCTGTAAATCATGCCTGCTATGGTACCTAGAATACCAAACCAAATAACCCAACTGCTGGCTTGGATTCCCGCTTTTGGGTAAAATGTAAATAAACAAATATAAAAAGCCAGCAAACCGGAATAACACAATGCGTAAGCCCAAGTGAATTTATCCTTCAAACCGTCGAGGTAGCTAAAGTGTTCAACTGGCGTTTCATCGTTGCCAGCCTCACCTTTATTTTCCGATTGCCAATCAACCAACAACCACAAAACAGCCAATACCAAGCTACAGATAGAAAAAAGTAACAATGAGTTTTGCCAGCCGCCAGTGAACAAGTTAATCTCAATCATGGACGACAAAATAATCGCTGTGCCAACATTAAACGCTACTGCATTAAGGCCGTTAATGGTGGAGCGCTCTTCAACAGAAAACCACTTCATGACAATTGGATTGAAATAGACAATCATCAATGCACCGCCTAACCCCATCAAAAAGCGACTGAATAAAAGTACTTCGTAATTTGAGGCAATTGGCGTTAAAAACCCGACAACAACCAACAAACTCGAAATAAAAAATGCCATTTTAATTCCAACTTTTACCGCGATCCACGCCGCCAAAAACGTCCCGACTATTTTTGCGAAACTGACAGCACCACTAATAAAGCTGGCGGATGCTAAGCTGTCTACACTCATGGATGCCATAATTTGTGACATGCTCGACGTACCACCAACCCAGGCCATCGCGAATAACACATAACTGGTAAAAACAATTGCTTCAATCGCGTATTTATTGCTAATTTTCATGTCTGATTAATTCTTTTACTTCTTGGATATAGGCAGGTTAGCCTAGGCGTTGTAAAAAATATCTACTACCTTAGTGCACCTGCGCATAGCTACCATGTAAGGTAAGCTCTGAGACTAAAAAGTAGTATGGCGTTGTCAGTTTTGTCTAACGACATGACATAACGAAAAATACACAAGCATTAAAATAAAGGACACAATTTGTTAGTTTGGCTTTCAATCAGCACGTGGGTGATCACAGGCATTTCGATCTTGTATTTGTTGGTACTGTTTTATGTCGCCTATTGGGGACAAAAGTCGCAAAACAGAAAGTGGATACATAATCCTTACATTTACAGTTTATCGCTAGGAGTAAGTTGTACCAGCTGGGCATTCTACGGCATTGTTGGACAAGCGAGTCAAACCGGTCAATGGTTGTCACCAATCTATATTGGCACCATCGCGTTTTTTATCGTGGCGTGGCCGGTATTGGTTAAGTTACTGCGAATTAGCAAACAACAAAACCTAACCTCTATTGCTGACTTTCTGGCCAGTCGTTATGAAAACACCCCCAAAATTGCCGCCACTGTTTCCGTTATTGCACTGATTGGCACTATCCCTTATATGTCATTGCAACTCAGAGCCATTAGCCAGAGTTTCGACTTAACAACGGGAACATATCAATCGGGGACAGCAACAACTCTGGCGGTCACCACAGTATTGATTGCATTTAGTATATTATTTGGTGCGCGCGACAACAAAGTGAACAAACAAAACCCCGGTTTAATTGCTGCCATTGCCTTTAGCTCGTTGATCAAATTATTCATTTTTATCATTGCCGGCTTGTATATCACCTTTAGTCTTTTTGACGGCTTTGATCATTTAACCTCGTTACCTTCTAGCCAAGCGGTCATCAATAACAGTCAAACGATTTACCTCACGTTCTCTCAGATTCTGCTCGGCGGCTTAACCATATTCCTGACGCCACAGATGTACCACATGTTTGTCATCGAAAATAACAGCGAACAGCATTTGAAAAAGGCAAGATGGCTATATCCGCTATATTTGATCTTGATAAACATATTTGTATTACCCATTGCTTTAGCGGGACAAGCGACGTTTCCGGGAGGCAGTGTTAACTCAGACACTTACATTCTTACATTGCCACTTTTTCACCAAGAGGCACTGATAAGTGGCTTGGTGTACATCGGCGGATTAGCAGCGTCAATCTCAATGATTATCGTCGCAGCCATCGTATTAAGCAGTATGTTAACTACCGAGTTGATTGCGCCTACTTTACTGAAATGGCAGCAAAAAAATAATACCGAGTTAGACACTTCAACCTTATTGAACTATCGCCGCGGCGGCATTGCTGTAGTATTGATTTCAGGCTTCATCTTTGAACGATTAGTCAATCAGCAAAGTCACTTATCAAACTTAGGCATTCTAGCGTTTGTACTGTTAGCGCAACTCGCCCCAGCGGTAATCGGTGCGTTATATTGGCGAAAAGCAACCTCAATGGCCGCAATGATTGGTTTAGTCTTCGGTACACTCGTTTGGGCGTACACCCTATTGTTACCTATGATTTTCCCCAATATTGCCATCGTTGAGCACGGCCTATTTAATATTGCTTGGCTAAAACCAACGGCACTATTTGGTCTAACTGAATTGGATATTGTCTCGCACGGTGTATTTAGCAGTTTATTAACAAACGCCATATTATTTATTTTTATCTCAAGTAACAGCCATCGAACCGTCGGAGAGAAACTACAAGCAGAGCAATTCCTTAAAGCCAATGCATCGCAAGCGGACTACGATTTAACCGTTGCTGATGTCACTAAATTATTAAAACGTTTTTTGGATACCCAAACCGCGGAATCAGCTCTTAAACGATTTAACTTGTACAAAGGTAATCAGAGAGCACCAAAACAATATATCGAATATGCCCAGCGGACTCTTGCCAGCGTTCTAGGAACCACTTCAACACGTTTAGTTATGCAAGCCGCTACATCAAGCCCAGACAACGACGCACTTGCATTAGAGCGGGTGGCAGGCATTGTCGATGAGGCAAGTCAGTTATTTGAGTTCAACCGAGAGCTTTTACAAGCGGGTCTTGAAAACATAGAGCAAGGTATCAGCGTTATAGACGCTGACATGAGACTGGTAGCTTGGAACAAGCAATATATCAGCCTGCTAGATTACCCGGCTAACTTTCTACAAGCCGGCATGCACATTTCTGAGCTCATTCGATTTAATATCGACCGTGGCATTATTAAAGGCGACAATGTCGACGAAACCATTAATAAACGCATAATGCACATGCAGGCAGGTCATCCTCATTATGTTCAGCGTTCTATGCCTTCGGGTCTGGTGATAGAAATTCGCGGACAAGCCATGCCGGGAGGCGGATTTGTCAGTACATTCTCCGACATAACCAAACACATTGAAGCCGAACGTGCACTGCAAAAAGCTAACGAAACTTTGGAAAACCGAGTATTGGCGCGAACCGCGGAGTTACAAACCGCAAAAGCTGAGGCAGAAGCTGCAAACAAAAGTAAAACCCGCTTTTTAGCAGCGGCAAGTCATGATCTAATGCAGCCATTTAACGCCATGTCGTTATTTACCGAAATGTTGCATAAACAGCTTAGAGGCAGCGATACTGAGCAATTAGCTGCCCAAATCCAATCATCTTTATCGTCGGTAGAAGCAATACTGACCGATTTGGTCACTATTTCTAAACTGGATGGTAATGGTCAAGAACTTACCCTCGAAACCTTTGCCTTAGATGATATTTTGCGCCCGTTAAGTGCAGAGTTTAGTGCGCTTGCTGAAAAGCAAAACATTAAATTTCGCTATGTTCCATCTAGTGTCTGGGTTCATACCGACAAACGTTTGTTACGACGTCTTATACAGAACTTGCTTTCAAACGCTATCAACTACTCGCCATTAACGCATAAAGCGCAAGCAAGAGTAACTCTCGGTATAAAACGCAGTAATGGTCTAGTCAAAATAGTGGTGGTAGATAATGGTCCGGGTATTCCAAAAGAACAACAGACTCAAATTTTCGCTGAGTTTGAGCGTCTTGCCCTTACCAAAGATAAAGCGGGGTTGGGCCTAGGATTAGCTATTGTCGAACGTATTTCTCGACTGTTAAAACTGCCGGTAGATATAAGATCAGAAATCAATAACGGTGCCCTATTCTCTGTCGCCATTAGTAGGGTCAAAACACCGAATAGTGCTCAGGTTCAAAACCAAGATGAGACAACCGATAAAACAGAAACCTTAAATAAATTACCCGTGTTAATTGTCGATAACGAACCTTTACTACTCGATGCGCTCAAACAACAATTGCTCAATTGGCAGTGTGACGTAACGGCCATCAATGGCCATGAACAATACCTACAATTAACTAAACAAAAACAGCAATCCTTTGAGCTTATCATTGCCGATTATCACCTGGATAATAATGAAGATGGTATTACATTGAGCCAACTCGCATTATCGAATCTGTCAAAATCCTGCCCCGTTATTATATGCTCGGCAGACCCTTCCGATAATTTGCGACAAAAATGTCACGATGCGCAGTTTTATTTTATGAAAAAGCCGATTAAGTCATTGGCACTAAAGCGGCAAATTAAGCAACTGCTGTAAGTTGCTTAATTGTCTATTTCTATTGGGTGAATGTAGTCTCGATAACTTAATTTAGTTTCAGCTGTTGATACGCTAGTCCCGCCATGGTGCGGTTAGTAACGTTTAGTTTATCTAAAATTGCGGAAACGTGTTTTTTCACTGTGGTTTCTTTGATGTCGAGCTCGTAAGCTATTTGTTTGTTTAGCTGACCGTTAGCGATCATCTTAAGTACGGTAAATTGTTGAGGGGTTAATTGAGCTAGTTGTTCAGCCAATTCCTTATGCTTTGATAGCTGACCTGAATTAGATGTCGCGTCTATTCCTTCAGGCAACCAAATTTCGCCGTCAAGCACTTGTTCGATAGCGGACGAAATCACCTGTAAATCGGCGCTTTTGGGAATAAATGCAGCGGCACCAAATTGAATGGCTTTGAGCATGATATCCGGCTCTTCATCAGAAGATACCATAACAACAACTATGTCTGGGTGATGATTTTGAAGTTGAGTTAAGCCGGTAAAGCCATCGTTTCCGGGCATATGTAAATCCAGAAAAACCAACTCTATTTGAGGGTTCTTGGAGATAAGTTGAAACAAGTCATCAACGTTTTCCGCTTCAAGAATGTCTTGTTGCTCAAAACTTTGGTTAACTGCTTGTTTTAATGCACTACGAAACAACGGATGATCATCAGCGATTACAACGGTTGTGTCAGACATAATACTTTTCCTGTTAAAACTTCATTACAAAAAAAGGGCAGATTAGCATACGCTAATGTGCCCTAACACAATCAATTTTCTAAATTACTGTTATTAGAATCGATAACCTATCGTTAAGTGGGCTGTCATAGGATCACCATAGTAGCTCACTAATGTCGTATCTTGAATTAAGCTATGAGGCGTATAGTTGCCATTTTCATCCTTAGGCCCGACAAAGTTATAGCCACCGACCATATACTCTTCATCTGTTAAGTTTTTCAAATGTAAACCGCCATACCAATTACCCTCTTCGCTTTCCCAAGTTATACTTGCGTTAACTTGACCAAAACCCTCTTGTTTCAAACTTTCATTGTCTTCGAACAAGATATAGTCGTCACGGTAGTAATAACCAAGATTTGCAGCAAAATAACCTAAGCCTGTCTCAAATAAATAATTAGCAGAGGCACTAAATGTCATATCTGGGGTATTTGATATACCAACCAGTGGTGCATCTAGATTTGGATCTTGTTCAATATCAGCGCTTAAATATCCCAGCGCGAAATCCACACTTAAATCATCAGTAACAACAACTGTACTTTCTACTTCAATACCTGTGATATCTGACTTAGCAGCGTTACCTAGATACTGACCAAGTTCACCTTCACCTGCATCAGGATCAACGATTACATATTGACGATCATCATGCTCTGTAGCAAATAACGTGATGTTGGTACGTAAGGTATTACCCCAGTCTTTTTTCATACCTACTTCAAACGAATTTACAATTTCCGGATCTGCCGCTGGTTCATTAGTTGATGCTCTTGGGTTAAACGTACCAGATTTAAAGCCTTGTGAATAAGATGCAAAAAACATCGTATCACTATCCATTTGATACTCGACACCTACACGCGGTGTGAAACGAGACCAGTCAGCTGTTTTCATCGCATCTAACACACCGTCGCCGTCTGTATCCGTACCAAGTGACTGAACTACACTGGCGCGAAGGGCAACATTTGTATCCGAGTTACGGTCGTAACCTTCAATCCAACCACTGTATGGATAGTGTATGCCACCAGCTATGCCATAAAATACGTCAGCACTTCTTTCTTCATTAGTGTAACGAGCACCTAATGTTAGAGATAATTTATCAGATAAATCTATACTAGATTGCACGTATGCGGCAGTGGATTCACTTTCGTTACACCCTGACACTTCAAGCGTAATTGCTTGAAGCAAAATCGCATCGAAAATGCCGCACGACTCACCACTGTACGCATAAACACCACCGACCACTTTGTAGTTATCACCGACATAACTCGCTTGTAATTCATGACTGCTATTTTCATCGTCATATACGGCTGGTACATCAAACAACTGTAAACCCGTATTATCAAAATCGATATTTGTTGGAGAATAGCTCTCTCTCGAAGCGCCCACATATTTTAATGAAAGTGCGTCGGTTACTTCCCAACTTGCAGTAAAGCTAAGACCTTCTAACTCAACTCGGTTCCACGTAGGCAAACTAGTATAAGAGTTAAAAACTGAGTCAGGTGATGGTGCTTCTGTAATAATACTAGGTGTTAAACGATAACCGCCTTTTGAGGCTGAATCGTCTTCCGTTTTATCCCAAGCCAGACGGAAGAACAAATCATCTTTAGGTCTAAACTCAAGCGTTAATCGGCTCGCAGTCAGGTCTTTATTGTAATTTTCTGTTTTCTCACCTGATGGGGCAATTTCAAATTCACCAAAACCATCTCTAGTTAACATTGCATGACCAAAGCCAACGTATAACATATCATCAATAATAGGCACTTGACCGGTAAGTTTGACGTCTTTCTGGTTATAACTACCTATGGTTCCCTCAATGTTAAACTCGGTCTCGCCAGACATTTCTTTAGTCACGTATTTAACGGCACCACCCACCGTATTCTTGCCGTATAGAGTACCCTGTGGGCCACGCAGAACTTCGACTCGTTCAACATCTAACAAATCTAAAACCGCACCTTGAGGACGAGCCATGTATACATCGTCGATATAAATACCAACTCCCGGCTCATATCCCCATAATGGGTCTTGCTGACCAATACCACGGATAAACGCGGTTAACGTTGAGTTGGTGCCACGACTCGCTTGTAATGTTGTATTTGGTGAGAACTGCTCAATTTCGGTAATGTTAGCAACACCTTTCGCTGCTAAATCTGATGCACTAACAGAAGTCACAGCAACTGGCACTTGCTGAAGATTTTCTGCCGTTTTACGAGCCGTAACCTCAATAACTTCAAGGCCACTTTCTTTTTCTTCTTTTTCTTCTTGAGCAATAACTGAACCGCTTGACAGCGAGGCAGATATCGCCAGTGCTAAACCTGTAATTTTAAATTTGTTATTTGTCATGTTGATACCCTGTTAAAGCTAATATTTTTTGTTTTTTATTTGACGATTAAACTCTATATCAAATGTTTCAAGAAATAAGTGGTACATTGGTAGTATACTTTACAACCACCTATCTAATTGTTTTTAATCAATTTATCCATTTTCTCAGTAAATATTTAGCCAAACTTATCTGGTTAGGGTGAAAAAAAGGAGCAGGCGATGAGTTGCCTTTTGGATTTATATCGATTGGAAAGCCATGTCCCATATTTTCGACTTCTATTAATTCAACACCCGCGTCAGTCCAACGGGAAATTTGCCAATCCGATTTATTTTCTGTTGTCTTGTTGAGTGAGGTATTGTTGAGTAAAACCCATTGTTCAGCCATCTGCTCTGAATTAATTGGATTAACGATTGTATCTTTTTTACCTGTTACCACAGTCAATGCAGGCCAAGTAGAGTTATCTTTATATACTTTTTTTGCCAACAATTGTGCAGAGATCGACGAACCTGATTTCATACAAGAGATAGCCTTGACTAAATCGTCCGCACAAGGAAAGGGAATGCCAGCCACAACAGCACCTGCGGTAAACAAACTCGGGTAATTAACTAACAAATTGCTAGCCATAGCGCCGCCAGCCGACAATCCAACTACAAATACACGAGCGATTTTATATTTAGCTTTAACAGCTTCGATCATATTGACGATGGATTCGCTTTCTCCCTGCCCTTTTTGTTGGTCGTCAGGAGAAAACCAATTAAAACATAAGGTGCTGTTGTTCTCTTTGTTTTGTTGCGGTATCAATACATTTACATTGGCTAATTTCGACTGCGCCAAAATACCTGAATTTTCAGCAAATAAAACCCCAGATTGCCCGCAACCATGTAACGTAACGATTAAATCCCTACTCTGTTCTGCCGCGTAGAATTGCGCCGTTAACTGTCCGGGGTTGGCTCCAAAGTCAGTTAAAGATACAAGCTCATTACTCGTTGCTGAAAACGAACAACTGACAAATAACACCGCAATAAAGTGCCTAATATTTAAGTAACTATTTTTCATACATCACCTCACCTAATTTGCTTAATCGTTAAACAAAAAGATGAAGCTGGAAATGGTACTTTAGTCGCCTACATATTTTTGATGGATAGCGGGAACATTATTTATCAGACCAAACCGCAAACTCATTACCATTAGGATCGGAAAAGTGAAAACGCCGACCGCCAGGAAAGTCAAAACAGGCTTTGGTAATTTTGCCGCCATATTGCATTATCTTTTGCTCAATCGCCGTTAAATCGTCACTATAAAAAACCGTTAAACATGCGCCAGCCTCGCTGCGACTTACGTTATCCGACAGATAAAACCCGCCATCTATTCCAGCACTTTTATCAAACGCCACATATTCAGGACCATAATCGGTAAAGGTCCAGCCAAAAACTTCACTAAAAAAGGTTTTAGTCGATGCTAAATTCGCAGCGGGGTACTCTAAGTAATTTATTTTTTCGTTCGCCATTTTTGTCCCTGTTTTTCCTATTGTTGACCGATGGTATACTACCGCAAATTTTAAAAGTTGGACCGTTTAAGGCTTTATTTATGATCAATCCCAATTTGCCACTTGTCGACCTACACCGTCATTTGGATGGCAACATTGCGCCAGAAACTATCTGGCAATTAGCACAGCAACACGGTATTAAGCTTCCGGGCAACACACTGGAAGAGTTCACCCCACATGCTCAAATTCAAGATCAAACATCAGACTTGCTGGCCTTTTTACAAAAGTTAGATTACGGGGTTTCTGTGTTGGCAGACTACGATGCTGTATATCGAGTTGCTTATGAAAATGTGAAAGACGCTAAAGCACAAGGCATTGATTACGCAGAACTTAGATTTTCACCACACTATATGGCAATGAACTTCAACTTAAATATGTCTGAAGTGGTTAATGTAGTAGCTGATGCAGTAAACGCCGGAAGCAAAGATTTTGGCGTTAAAACTAACTTAATAGGTATTCTTAGTCGTACGTTTGGCGTCGAAACTTGTGCCAAAGAGCTAAATGCCATATTAGATCATAAAGAAAAAATCTGTGCTTTAGATTTAGCCGGCGATGAACTGAACTTCCCAGCCGATTGGTTTGTTGATCATTTTAAACAAGCACGAGACGCAGGTTTGCAAGTAAGTGTTCATGCAGGCGAAGCCGACGGTCCAGAGAGTGTTTGGAAAGCAATTGAATTATTAGGTGCAACCCGCATTGGTCATGGTGTTAACGCGATTAGCGACGCTAAATTAATGGATTACCTGGCAAACAATAAAATAGCCATAGAATCTTGCCCTACATCCAACTATCAAACAGCAACCATTAAAAAGTTGACAGAGCACCCTCTGCCAATATTTTTACAACACGGAATTCTAGCTTGTTTGAATACCGATGATCCTGCGGTGTCGAATATTACGCTGGTGCACGAATACCAAGTCGCCAAAGAAACACTCGGATTAACAGAGCAGCAGCTTAGTCAAATTCAAAAAAATGGCGTTAAAGCTGCGTTTTTATCAGACTCAGAAAAGAAGGCCTTACTAAGCAGTAAGTTGTAAAAAAAGCGAGAATTAAACAATAAAAACAGCAGGTGACTGTCACTCTGCTGTTTTTTTATAAGCTAATAAGCTTACTGTCAAACATCGAGCGAAGTCTGTTTTATCTCTTCAAATGGTTCAAGATAAAAAACACAATAAATCGACTGTCGAGAAAAATCCTCAATAACTATATCTCAGTAATAGTGGTTAAAATATCTGACCCGAAAAAGCCACTTTGTGTGTTCAGTGCGCGAATTGGTGCATTAATATTAACAGGCTAAAACCCCGGGTGTGCTAACGCCCCATATTCGCGAGCAACATCGCCAACTCGCAAGCTAGAGTTTTCACAATTTTCTGTCATAACATTCTATGTAATTTTAGAGTGAAAATAGTCTTTATTTTTTTTCGGCTTGGCCGATACCAATCTTGATAGCTAATCGTTAAGGTAATTTATCTACCGTATGGAACTAAAAGATTATACAAACAATGCTCTGGTGATTGAACAACAACCACTGGCGCAAAGTCATTTAAAATACTCGCTCAGAGCTATCGGCTTTAAGCAAGTAGACTTTGTTGATCGTTCCTACTTGGCTCTTAAAGCGATAGAAAACAAACATTACGACTTGATCATTTGCTCTTCTGAACTCAATTCTGACGCCGATGGTTATCAACTGTTTGAGCAATTGGTCGCGGAAAAACGCGTCAAACCTTCCAGTTGTTTTGTCTTTTTAAGCTCGACTCAAAATCTCGCACATGCACAGAGTATTGTCGAGTTAAAACCGGACGATGTGGTACAAAAGCCCTACTCTGCAATGGATATTGAAAAGCGCTTACTCAAAGTTCTTAACAAAAAAGCGCGATTTTACGATGTTTTCAAAGAAGTTGATAACAACAATATGCAAGCGGCAAATCAGGCGCTAAATGATTATATAGCAGAGAATAAAACTGGCCGATGGGTTGCCTACCTTATGAAACTCAAAGGCGAACTTATTTTGCTGATGCAACAATGGGGCATCGGCATGCAATTTTTTGCTAAGGTTTTAAACATCCACCCGTACACCTGGGCGGAAGTTGGCCAAGTTGAGTGTTTTTTGCAGCTTGAACTTTTTGACGAGGCCCAACATAAATTGGAATTCATGCTGAAAAAGCACAATACCAAATTACCTGCGCACGATATGCTGACCCGATTATTCAAACACAACAAAGAATATCAAGCAGCTGCAGAACATTTAAAATCTGCTATAAAATTATCGCCAAGAAATTTAACGCGAATGAAAGAGTTAGTTGAGCTATCGCGACTACTGCACGATTTTGAGAGTCTTTATACTGCCAGTAATACGTTAGCCCGACATAGCAAACATTCATTACACTATAACCCCGGGTATTATTTGTCGGCCATTCGTGCCAATATTGATTACGCTTACACATTATTAGATGAGGAAGAAAGCAGAAAGCTTGCTCATCAAAGTCAAAGTATGCTTTCCCTGTTCAAAAAGAATCACCCTAGCCTAGCAACTAATACGGCAATCGATGTAACTCAAGCACGCATCTATAATTTGCGCGAAGAAAAAAACAAAGCAAAACGACTATTAACACCATTGCTTGAACATCGACCAAACAAAGAGCAAGAGCACTCAAGCGAAACAGGTTCATTAGATAATTTTGAGCACACATTAGAGCAAGCCAAAGCGCTGCACGAAGTTGGCTTTTACAACGAATCAGAGCAAGTATTTGAGCAACTTGTCGAATACAGCCAACAAAATTATTGCAGTGACATTACTCGTCAATATATTTTAGAAGAACAGCAACTACGTAAAGACATTAAAGATTCACCTAAAGAACTCAATAACCAAGCGGTTGCGTATCACGATAAAGGCAATTACAGCTTGGCTTTACGTGCATTTGAGATGGCGTTTAGGCTTATGCCGAAAAGTTCTTCAATTGCCTTAAACTTAATGCAAACAGCCATAGAATCTGACTTAATATCTTCTGACGAAAAGCGACTAAAACAAATTATTTCCCGCTGCCATCAGAGTATCAGCACGCCAAAGTTAAATGCAGAACAACTCGCTCGTTACGATAAACTCAACGAAATTTTGAGTGATAAAAACGTAATGCAGCAATAAGTCGTTTTCGAACGCTCATACACTACAACAGCCAGTTACCAAAAAAACGCTTCACCTTTAACGACTTAATCCAATACCAAGTTAAATAAAATCCAGTCATCAGCAACAAAATTTGACTCCAATGACCATTACTTTGGCCATTAACAATGGCAATGAATTGACCTCCTAAATCCAACACCAAAGCTAATGAAAGAACTAAATGCTGTTTACGCCACAATCGAGCAAACCAAGGTTTTTCTTTTTGAGATTTTAACGAAAATAAGGTGAACGTGAGAATGGCGGGAATACCAATCACTAATGAATAGAAGAACAAACTTTTGTCACTGTAAACCAAAGACAAAATAAGTGTCGGATCTTCTCTATAAGTAAGAGAAACAACCCACAAAGCATAAGCTCTGAGTAAATATAGTAAAACCAGATAATAACCCAGTGGGATTTTAACTTTCCCTTCAAAGTCGAAGTCTTGCCACTGTACCACTCGACGGTTCCTCGATAATTTTACAGACAATAAAAAGCCCAGCTAATGCTGGGCTCACAATAACTTACTAAGTTTATGGTTATTAATTTAACAAACTCAAGGCTTGACCACGAGAAACATTAGCCTGCGCTTGCAAAGACACGCCTATGTTCGACAAAATATCTGCTTGTGCTTTATCTGCCGACGTTTGAGCAAAGTCCGTATCCTGAATTCGACTCCTTGCCACTTCATTTTGCTCGTAACTGTTATTTAATGTGTTGATGCTCGATTCGACACGATTCTGAAATGCGCCAACTTGACCACGCACCGAATTAACATATTCGCCAACCGAACGGCTAGTTTCAACTGCAGCTTGTGCACCGTCTTGCGTTGTAACGTCAATAATTTGCAACTCACCAAGCTGGTCGGTTAAATCGGGTAGCGATAAGCCAACCGTTGTATTGGCATTTGCACCCACTTGAAATTCACTATTACTTGAACCAGCAAATAAACTTTGCCCAGCAAAGGTCGTATTCGTTTGAATGTCAGACACTTGGCCTTGCAATTGATTGATCTCTTGCTGAATAGCATCTCTGTCAGCCGCCGATAATGAGGCATTTGCCGCTCGAAGTGATAAGTCACCTATCCGATCAGCAGCATCGTTTACTCCCGCTAGTGCAGAATCTGCAACGGAAGCCAAACTATAGGCGTCATTTGCATTTCGAATTGCCACTTGCGTTCCAGACGATTGCGCAAATAAACGGTTGGCAATCTGCAGCCCTGCTGCATCGTCTTGTGCTGAATTAATTCTTAATCCAGTCACTAATTTTTTCATCGCGTCTTCTTGTTGCTCACGCACTTTGGACGTTTGCAAATTAACGCTTTGATTATTTGTACCTACTTTCATTTACTACCCCCAGCGATATAAATCGCTATCTCATCAACAAATATAGTAAATACGCACCTTGAAAACAACCAAAGTGATTAAATTTCAAACAAAACGTTTCGTACAAATAGTTAAGTCTTTAAAACGATTAGAATTATATTTAGGGGTGATTATGTCGGTTCGACGATTAGGAGCTAATTACCTAATAAACGCAGTGCGAGTTGCTGAGTTTGATTAGCTTGTGAAATTAAAGAGATAGATGCTCGTTGCAAAATCTGCTGACGCACTAACGTTGCGGTAGATGACGCATAATCGGTATCTCGAATACGCGAACGTGCGGCGGTTTGATTTTCCACAATATTAGATAAATTGTTTACCGTGCTTTCTAAACGATTTTGCGTTGCACCTAATCTAGCTCTTTGCGAGTCTACAATTTTCAGCGCGTCGTCCAAAGCAAATACGGCAAATTGTGGCCGGTTAAGAATATCAACATTTTCTAAACCTAAGGTAGTGGTGCCCAAAGCGCCAAAATTGACCTGGATCGTTTGGTTCGCTTCTGCGCCGACTTGGAAGGTATACATGCGGCCTCCCGCTCCGGTCGGCTCCAATAAATAATCTTCCAGCGCAATGTCGCCCCGTTCTGAGTCGGTCCAATTAGTAGCGGTGGTGAAATCGGAAGAATCACCGTCATCGTCGTTTAACACCAACGTTTCGGTGAAACCCCGAGTTCCCCCTTTACTACCACTACCCCAGCCTGTCATGGTGTTTTCTCTTGAAAAGCCACCATCAGCATCTTCGCCACCTAAGGCACCATTGTCTTTGTTTGTGGTGTCCATCTGTGTCGAAATAAATTCTTCCATACGTGAGCCGAAAGTCACGTTATCGTTTGCCGCCCCATTAAGCTCAGCTAAAAAGTCTGCTTCGCTGGTCCAAGCTCCGTTTGATGCTACGTCAAACGCTTCATCAAAGGTTGACCCATCTGCCAACGACTGCATTAGACGCTGAGTACCATTGTTACCCAATGTATAATCCAAATAACGCATAGCAACATAACCGCCACCATACGCACCTAGATTATCGGTAACCGTTGTATTGGTACCTTGCGCGTTGAATGCAGTAACCACTGCTGCCGCTGTACTGCCTGCTATTTGATCGTCAGCGCCACGTAGCACTTCGGCTGAACCTTCAATAAACCAAGCGGAAATATTGGAATACTCATCCATAGTCGAAGCCATGGTGGCGTGTACCATTTCATGCAAAATAACTTCATCTAACTTAACACCACCATAAGCATCAAGTCCTTCATGAATACTATCAAACGAACTGAACTCAGCCAGATCTATGACTAATTTAACTCTGGTTTCGCCACCGACCACTTGCGATTGCACGTAAGCTAAAGTGCCGTCATCAGCATCACGTTCTAAGTCAAGTTTCAGCTCACCTTGACCAATAATACCAAAGTATTCTTCTATGATTTTTTCCGATTCACCTAACCAAGTCGTTTGTAGACCTGACACCATTTCACGTTCAAATTGATCTGGGACTGATGTTGTATTGCTATCGAAGAAGCGCTGACCACCAAACGTTGTGGTTTCATTGATCCGATCAATTTCGGTTTTAAGCTGTAGGTATTCTTCGTTTAATGCTTTTCGGTCAACACCTGTATTGGTTGCATTTGCCGCTTGCAGCGCAATGTCGCGCATTCGCTGAAGGTTATTGGTGATTTGTTGCATTGCGCCTTCGGCACTTTGCATCATGGAAATACCATCATTAGCATTACGAATCGCAACGCCCATACCTCGGATTTGAGAGGTGATTCGAGTGGAAATTTGTAAGCCTGCGGCATCATCTTTTGCCGAATTAATACGACGTCCTGAGGCGAGTTGACTATAAGTGCTCGACAAAGCAGTGCTGTTCTGACGGAACAGACCTGTTATTCGAAGTGCATTTATATTGGTGTTTATATTCATTCGCTCTCAACAAACGTATTTCTACATTGTCGTTAGCGGCAAGTTTTTGCCGCCCTTTAGCGAAAAATTAAACTTTTTTTGACCTTTTTTTAACCAAGAAGTCTAATTGCTTGATCTTGAAGAGAATTTGCTTGACTCATTAATGCGGTTGTTGCTTGCTGAGTTACCTGTAATTTGGCTAATTCTGCTGTTTCTTTCGAAAAGTCACTGTCTAATAGACGCGACCTGGCAGCTATCGAGTTTTCTTGAGTAATAGCCAAACTACTTACTGATGTACTGAAACGATTTTGCACCGCACCTAACATCGCCCTCATACTATCAACATGTGAAATTGCCGTATCAAGCGCACTAATCGCCGCTTGAGCACCATCTGCAGTCGAAATGTTTATATCCGCCACACTGCTTTCTTTTGACAGTTTAAAGCCAGCAGACTCACCCAGACCGTTATTGGTCGTTCCAAAGTCGACATCAGATGTCACGTTAAAGTTTTCTATTGAATTGAGCTTAATCGTACCACGCACCACAGCAGCGCTGCCGTCATTGGCTATTGAACTTGTAGCAGCAAAACCATCATCATAATTTAAAGGGCGTACCGCGAGTTGATTATCAACACCTTCTGAGCTTTCGCTATAACCGGAGATTTCGATGTTATCACCCGAGTCTGAAGTTAAAATTAGTTGATTATTGTTTACATCCACCGAAGACGCGATACCGGTAACCACCGCATTTTCATTAATACGGTTAGATAAACTATGTAAGTCATCAGTTAAATCACCAGTTGCGGTAAATGAAATGGTTTCACTGAGTGTGCCATTACCCAATTCAAAACTAATCTGTTCGCCTGCTTCAAATGCAACTCGACCGGTATCAACACCACTGTGAACATGTAATGCAAGCGATGTAGAGGCCGTCGCATTTACCCCTGTCTGGCTAAACACCGAGTTAATATCATTGGCCATTTGTTTGGCAGAATCAGAAGAATTTAATTCCACCACTTGCGTATTGAAACCTTTAATTGTAAGTGCTTCAGTTGCAGGACCTGCGCCGCCGTTACCAAAACTATCACTGGTCATGGTGGCTCTAGCATCTGCTAAACTCGTACCGACATAAGATGAGCGAGTTGCACCACCTTCTAAATTAATTTCGTTGTGTGTTAATTTTGAAGAATGCACTGAACCAAGGGCAATACTGATTGTTTCATTGGCATCAGCACCGACTTGAAACTGTTGCGAGCCAAACGATCCATTTAATAAAAACTGACCGCCAAAGCTCGTGGTTTCCGCAATACGGTTAATTTCGTTTTTAAGCTGACCCACTTCTTGTTGCAAAGCTTTACGATCGGATGACGAATTAGACGCATTGGCCGATTGCACGGCAAGGTCGCGCATACGCTGCAACATATTGGTAATTTCTTGCGCGGCACCTTCGGCGGTTTGCGAAATCGATATGCCGTCATTGGCATTTCGAATTGCCACGTTCATACCGTTATTCAACTTGCCAAGTCGGTTAGATATCTGAAGGTTTGCCGTATCGTCCGATGCCGATAAAATGCGTTTACCGGTACTCAACTTAGACATACGATCGCTCAGTTCAAGCTGATTAGTTCGCATATCATTGTTTAAACCAATTTTCATTGTATTTGTAGCTATCTGCATAACGTTGCCGCTCAGTGTTCTAATTGCTGCCGCTTTGCGCCGATTTGACGCTATTAATGGTTCAATTATGAAAATTGTGTGCCAAATATACTAAGGTTGTATATTGACAATAAATCTTCTATTTAATTTCCATTAATGAACGAAAGGTAATTTGCCTTTATTTCATCAGATTGTTTGTTTGCTTGCTGCGTCAAACCAGTCTCTAAACTAACTGATTGTGGAATTTCAATGCCTAACTTTGCTAGAGGCTCTTGATAACAAGTAAGCGAATCCAAGCTCTTAAATGTTTCGTAGTCGTAGTGGAAATGCGTTTTAGAAGCTAACTGATTTAAATAATACTCATGTGATTCAACTAAGTGAAGTAACGACTTAGTGACATGACTGTGAGGAATATTTGTCGGTAGTTCTGCCACAGCTTGAGTTTGAGACGACCATTGATCAGTGATCTGAGCTTTAGACAATGAAACAGCTTGGGCGAGTTTATCCTTGCGTTCCAAATAAACAATAGAACCAAAATTCAAATTAAATACATCAAGTTTGTATTTCAATAACGCTGTGTACTGCTCAACATGCATGTTAACCGCTAATACACCAGTATTTAGTGTTGTTTTCTTGGTGATAAAATCTAAATACGCTGGAAAATCAACGTCCTTTTGACCTTTTAACTTGGCGTAAGCGCCTAAATACCT
>JABXID010000206.1 GCA_013373245.1 Gammaproteobacteria bacterium | reverse complement strand
GTTATCTACGAAGAGTTTAAGGGTACTGGTAACATGGAGCTGCATTTAAACCGTAAGATTGCTGAGCGCCGTGTTTTCCCTGCGATTGATTTCAATCGTTCTGGTACTCGTCGTGAAGAGTTAATGACATCGCAAGACGAGCTTCAAAAAATGTGGATCCTTCGTAAAATTGTTAACCCAATGCAAGAAGTTGAAGCTATGGAGTTTTTAATCGACAAACTGGCGATGACCAAAACCAACGATGAGTTCTTTGAAGCAATGAAGCGCCAAAAAGGCGGATAGATATTCACTTCATTACGAACCTCTTTAAAAGCCCAACAATGTTTGGGCTTTTTTTGTAGTTAAGAGTGTGTGGTGAAGTTGTTTGATTTCTATCGCATTATTTTGTTATTCGCCCATTTTCGACCAATGAATAACTACTCTCGGTGAATAGACTGCGGCTCTCTGTGCAATCGGAGTAGGATAAATAAAAAGAGAGGCGATATGAAACAGATTATTTTTTTGTTGCTTGTGATGAGCTCCAACAAGTTACTGGCAAGCGATAACAAATCATATACTTGCCCTTTGGATGGCTGGACAACAGAGCAGATAACGCAGTTTATTGATAACAAGTTCACGATAGAGAATCAAAATCTAGACCAACTTTCACTGTCTATGATGGGCTGTTTAGCAAGTCACGATCCTTACATAAGAGATGAAGTTGGATATATGTCTTATGTAACTTGGTTACGCGAACAAAAGCCGTCCGAAAGCACAATAAGGGCTTTATTCAATCGGTTCACGGAACAAATGAATCAACGTCGTAATGATGAACATCAAGTTTATTTGCCGTTTTTGACGTTGGTTTATGCTGAGCTTGTGCGAGTAGATCGGATCACGCCGTATTTGACCGAGCAAGAATTGCAGCGTGCCGTCACAGCAATCAGCTCTTTATTATTGGAGGCCGATGACTTTCGAGGTTTCGATGGCAAAATAGGTTGGCGTCATTTAGTGGCCCACAGCGCCGATGTCACTTTGCAACTTATCTTAAATAAACGATTAACCAAATCACAACACGATGAACTGCTAGTTGCCTTGTATTCAAAAATAGCGCCAGAGAATCACAGCTATCGCTTTGGTGAAAGTAAACGCTTTGTTACGCCAATTGTTTATTCTTGGATGGCGGAAAAACATGACTTAACAGAGTGGCAAGCAATGCTGAATCAACTTATTGACCCTTCCCCGTTTGCGTCGTGGCAAGATGTCTATAAAAGCGAAGCTGGCTTACATAAATTACACAATACTCGACTGTATTTATTGGAATTATATCGTTTGGTATCGTTTAACAATGTTGACCGCTTGAACCAATTAGAAAAGAGTGTGAAAGCCGCACTAACCAAGCTGGGGTAAATTAAAATCAATTCAGAATGGTGTTATACCGAATTATTTGTGAAAAAAGTCTGAAATTTAGCTGGGTTAAATATAAAATGCTGCGTTAATCAAATAACCGATGCGCAATATTTTAGGGTGGCAGATGAAATATAAAGATCTCAGAGACTTTATAGATTTACTCGAGCAGCGAGGTGAGCTGGTTCGTGTCAGTAAGGAAGTTGATCCGTATTTGGAGATGACGGAGATTGCTGACCGCACTTTGCGCGCCAAAGGTCCTGCGTTGTTATTTGAAAACCCGAAAGGTCACTCAATACCAGTACTTGCTAATTTATTTGGTACACCAAAACGTGTTGCCCTAGGCATGGGGCAAGATGATGTATCGGCTCTGCGAGAAGTTGGTAAAACCTTAGCCTTTTTAAAAGAACCTGAGCCGCCCGCGGGGCTTAAAGATGCATTTTCAAAACTGCCGGTATTCAAACAGGCATTAAACTTATCACCAAAACAAGTAAAAAAGGCACCTTGTCAAAAGGTTATTATTGAAGGCGATGATGTTGATTTATCTAAGTTGCCGATTCAACATTGCTGGCCGGGGGACGTTGCACCATTAGTCACTTGGGGACTAACGGTCACCAAAGGGCCTCATAAACCTCGTCAGAACTTAGGTATATATCGCCAGCAAGTCATAGGTAAAAACAAACTTATCATGCGTTGGTTATCGCATCGTGGTGGCGCGTTAGATTTTGCTGAATTCAAAAAAGAGCACCCGGGTGAAAACTATCCCGTTGCTGTGGCGCTAGGTGCAGATCCTGCCACTATTTTAGGAGCGGTCACTCCAGTACCAGATACATTATCGGAATACGGTTTTGCTGGTTTACTGCGTGGTGAAAAAACCGAAGTCGTTAAATGTATCTCGAATGAGTTGCAAGTTCCTGCGTCTGCTGAATTTGTATTAGAAGGTTATATTGCGCCTGATGAAACCGCGCCAGAAGGCCCCTATGGCGACCACACCGGCTACTACAATGAAGTAGATGAGTTTCCAGTGTTTACAGTTACGCACATCACTCATCGTAAAGACCCGATATACCACAGTACTTATACGGGCCGTCCACCGGATGAACCTGCTATTTTAGGTGTGGCATTGAACGAAGTGTTTGTGCCGATTATTCAAAAGCAATTCCCTGAAATCGTTGATTTCTATTTGCCACCGGAAGGTTGTTCGTATCGTATGGCAGTAGTGACGATGAAAAAACAATATCCGGGCCATGCAAAACGAGTGATGTTGGGAGTTTGGTCGTTTCTACGTCAATTTATGTACACTAAGTTCGTTATCGTTTGTGATGATGACGTTGATGCAAGAAACTGGGAAGATGTGATGTGGGCCATTACCACACGTATGGATCCTGCTCGTGATACCGTCATGATTGAAAATACGCCTATCGACTATCTAGATTTTGCTTCGCCAGTGTCTGGTCTTGGTTCCAAAATGGGATTGGACGCGACTAACAAATGGCAAGGGGAAACTGACCGTGAGTGGGGCGCACCTATTGTCATGACCGACGAAATTAAAAAGCGGGTGGATGATATTTGGGATGACTTAGGAATTCCTTTGCCAAGCAACACTGACCAGCAGGGAGATTTGTAATGGCGACCATTACCATTCAACCAAGCGGTATTCAATTTACCGTTAAAGACAATGAAACCATATTAGAGGCCGCAGAGCGCAATGGAATTGATTTCCCGTATCGCTGCCGACAAGGGGTATGCACATCATGTGTGTGTAAAACTATTGCTGGAGATGTCAGCTACGGTGATAGAGATGAAAATACATTAATGACATCTCCTGATGACACACAAAAATTTACCTATTGTTGTATCGGATACCCCAAGACAGATATGACGCTGCATCACCCGTTCATAAAGTAAAAAATTCAAATATTAGGAAAATTAATAAATGCCAGGTCAAACGATTCAAGCAAACGTGATTTCAATCGAAGCAGTAACGGATTACGTTAAAATCGTAAAATTAAAGCCACAACAAGCGGCTCAATTTCTTGCCGGACAATACCTTCAAATCGTATTGTCGAATGAAGATAAACGTATTTTCTCAATTGCTTCTAGTCCTAAAGATGAGTTGATTGAATTACATATCGGCGCAGGACCTGAAGATGCTTATCCGCAGGGTGCTTTGGATCATATGGCGCAAAAACAAACGGAAGGTCAAGCTGTCACATTAGAAATTGGTTTAGGCAGTGCGCATTTAAATGATAATTCTGAACGTCCAATTATTTTAATGGCTGGTGGTACAGGGTTTTCTTATACCAAATCAATTGCTGACTATTTAGCTCAAACAAAACCTCAGCATAACGTTATTATGTACTGGGGCGTAAAAGAAGCTTCGGCTCTTTATGCAATTGAGGCGATGCAGGCGTGGGCTAATGCTCACGAAAATTTCCAGTTTATTCCTGTTATCGAACAAGCCGACAGCACATGGCAAGGCAAAACAGGTTATGTGCACCAAGCGGTCATGGCAGATGTGGCGGATTTGGCAAGTTACGATATTTATCTAGCAGGACCGTTCAAAATGGCGGGAGTTGCAAGGGACGATTTTATTGCTAAAGGCGCAATTAAAGAACAAATGTTTGCCGACGCCTTTGCGTTTATTTAATGGGGTTAGGAAAAAATATGACAGTAAACATCGAAGTTAGGCTAGCGGATTATAATAATCAACAAGACGGTCAACACTTGGTCAAATTGTTAAATGACTACGCGCAAGACCCTATGGGCGGCGGTGAGTCACTAAAAGAGTTCACCCAGCAGAATTTAGCAAAAACACTGGCGACAGTTCCCCATGCGTTTACCGTGTTGGCTTTTGTTGATGGCGAGCCTGCGGGGTTGGTTAATTGTTTTGAAGGCTTTTCGACGTTTAAATGTCGTCCGTTGATAAATATCCACGATATTAGTGTATCCAAGCCGTTTCGTGGTTTGGGCTTGAGCCTTAAAATGATGGCACTTGTTGAGCAAGAAGCGAAAAAGCGTAACGCCTGTAAACTCACTTTGGAAGTTTTAGAAGGTAACAAAATTGCACAAGCAGCCTATGAAAAGTTTGGTTTTACTGGTTACGAACTTGATCCTGAAATGGGTAAAGCAATGTTTTGGGAAAAACC
>JABXID010000158.1 GCA_013373245.1 Gammaproteobacteria bacterium | reverse complement strand
ATTGAAAATGCGGTAGGTTCATCTGAGCGCGATTACCTGTTAGGAAACGAGTTTACTAACGTATTAAACGGCAACGCTGGCGATGATGTATTAGACGGCCAAGCAGGTGAAGACGTATATGTTGGTGGTGCTGGTAGCGATTCTTTTGTGTTTTCCGTTATTGAAACCGGAGACTCTATAAGCGACTTTACAACTGGCGAAGATTTTATTGACCTGCGAGCAACAGGTGTTGCCTTTACTTTTGTTGGTGAAAACGGACTATCTGGGCAAGCTGGTGAATTGGCTTATACAGACGGCAAGCTACAAGGTGATGTTGATGGTGATGGCGTTGCTGATTTAGAGATAGATCTTTTAGGCGCTAACATCCAAGCGTCTGACTTAGCTCTTTAGTCATCTCTGCAGTCATTAACTCACTGAGATAAAATAACTAAAGCCCCAACGATTATTAATCGGTGGGGCTTTTTTATTGAAGATTAATTACACTTAGCGTTTACTTTTTGTTTAACTCATTAAACTTGGCTAATTGCTCTTCTGTAGCAGGCAACTGGTGTTTTTCTTTCCACTCAGAATAGGGCATGCCATAAACACTCTCTCGCGCGGTATCAATATCGACTTCAACCCCTAACTTTTCTGCTTCGGCTACGGTCCATTTTGAAAAACAATTGCGACAAAAGCCTGCTAGGTTCATCAGCTCGATGTTTTGTACGTCTTTACGATTGTCTAAGTGAGCTAATAGGCGACGAAAAACGGCCGCTTGAATTTCAATTTCTTTATCCATTTTATATTCCTATTTTACATTTGTAAGTTAGCGTCTGGCCAAGATTGATTTCGCCACGGCTTCGGCTACTTTGATGCCATCGATACCCGCTGATAAAATGCCACCGGCATAACCAGCACCTTCACCTGCCGGATACAGGCCTTTAGTATTGATACTTTCAAATTCTTTATTGCGTTTAATATTGATTGGCGATGAAGTTCTGGTTTCAACCCCCGTTAACAAAGCGTCATCAGAGGCAAAGCCTTTTATTTTTCGGTTAAACGCGGGAATGGCCTCTCGTATTGCTTCGACTGCAAACTCTGGTAAAGCTTTAGATAAATCCGTTAAAGTGATCCCTGGTGTGAAAGACGGCTGAACGTCGCCCAACTCGGATTCTTTTTTACCTTGTAAAAAGTCCCCAACGGTTTGTGCAGGTGCATTGTAATCTTTACCACCGAGTTCAAACGCCAACGATTCCAGTTTGCGTTGTAAATCAATACCCGCTAATGGATGTTCTGGATAATCTCGTTCCGGGTCAATACCGACCACAATGGCACTATTAGCGTTACGTTCATTACGTGAATACTGGCTCATGCCATTGGTTACGACACGATTTTCTTCCGATGTAGCAGCCACCACGGTGCCCCCCGGACACATACAGAAACTGTATACACTGCGGCCGTTTTTACAGTGATGTACCAGTTTGTAGTCGGCTGCGCCTAAAATAGGGTTGCCTGCATTCTTACCAAAACGCGCTTCGTCAATCATCGATTGTTTGTGTTCGATGCGAAAACCAACCGAAAACGGTTTGGCTTGCACAAAGATGCCTTTGTCATGAATCTTATGGAAGGTATCACGTGCGCTGTGGCCGATGGCGAGAATGATGTGATCAGACAATAAGGTTTCTTGACCGCCATCTGGATTATGTAATACAACACCTTCCATGCGACCGTCATTGATGATGAAATCATCTACTCGGGTGCTGAAACGAATTTCGCCGCCAAGTTCTATTATTTCGGCGCGCATTTTCTCAACCATGCTTACCAATTTAAATGTACCAATATGAGGCTTGCTAACGTACATGATTTCTTCTGGCGCACCAGCTTTAACAAACTCTGTCATTACCTTTCGGCCGTAATGATTTGGATCTTTTACTTGGCTGTAGAGTTTGCCATCGGAAAACGTACCCGCACCGCCTTCACCGTATTGCACGTTTGACTCTGTATTTAGTTCGCGTTTTCGCCAAAAACCGAATGTGTCTTTAGTTCGTTCACGAACCTCTTTACCACGCTCAATGATGATAGGCTTAAAGCCCATTTGTGCCAGAACCAACCCCGCTAACAAACCACACGGGCCAAAGCCAATAACGACTGGGCGCTCTTTGTTTGTTAAGTTTTCCGGTGCCGTAGCGACGTATTTATAACTGGTGTCTGGCGTTTCTCTAACGTGCGGATCTTTATTAAATGCCGTTAAGATTTCAGATTCAGCGTATTGACCACCACTGAGTTCAATATCTAAGGTATAAATTAGTAAAATTGCGTTTTTCTTTCGTGCATCATATCCACGCTTAAAAACATGAACCGATTTAATGTCACCTTCAGCTATTTTCAGTTTGTCGCATATTGCTTTATTTAAGTCATCTTCTTCGTGATTTAGAGGAAGTTTGATTTCGGTAAGTCTGATCATGGCTTGGGGGATCTTCTTAGTTATTGTTAACTGCTGTGGAAAATAAGGCGCTATTTTACGTGTTAAGTAATAAAGAATCGACCGAAAAGTGTTTGTAGTTTCAAATTGCTTCAGTATGATCGCACATGATTTTCAACAAGTGAGAATAAGCAGCTTATGGCGTTTGTAGTCGGCGACAATTGCATAAAATGTAAATACACAGATTGTGTGGCCGTGTGTCCAGTTGACGCGTTTTTTGAAGGGCCAAACTTTTTGGCGATTGATCCCGTTATTTGTATCGATTGCAGTTTATGTGAACCGGAATGTCCGGCAGAAGCTATTTATCAAGAAGACTCTGTACCGTTAGATCAAGTTGAATTTATTGAATTAAATGCAGAATTAGCCCAGCAATGGTCTGTTATTACTGAAGTAAAACCGGCACCGGATGATGCCGATAAGTGGAATGGTGTGCCCAATAAACTAGAACTTCTTGAGCGTTAGTTTAACGCTCAAAAACAACTTAAATTCCAGTACCGTCTCGTTCATCTAAAATATCAACACGTAGTAACGCTTCTATAATATCTTCTAACGTCACAATGCCTTGTACGTCACCATATTCATTGATCACCATGCTGATGTGACTGCGTTGTTCTAACATGTTGGCAAATAACCATGGCAGCGTTTGTTTTTCTGAGACTGTGAAAATAGGTTTTACCATTTTACTGATGCGATAATCTGGTTTCACTCGACTTTGCGCTAACATGATGTCAGTTTTTAACACAAAACCTATGATGTCGTCCGGCGCTTTATCAAACACTAAAATACGAGAAAAGGGTACAGAACCGTGCAGTCGAGTATATTCTTCTACACTAAGGTCTTTATGTACTTTGAACAGCTTATTACGCGGAGTCATTACAGTACGCAACTCCAAGTGCCTGAACTGCATTAGGCTTTGTATGATTTCAGACTCTTCTTGATGCAGTGCACCCGACTCAGTACCAATTTCTGCCATCGCTTCAATTTCGTCACGAATAAACTGACTATCGTCTTGTTTTTTACTGAATATTTTTGTGATGAGATCAGACATTACAATAAACGGTTTTAATGCTGTTACTAGCCAAACCAATACTAATGAAACACTAGGTGCTAACGCACGCCAGTAATTTGCGCCCAATGTTTTAGGAATGATCTCAGAGAACACTAATACTAATAAGGTCATAATAGCGGATGCTATGCCAATGGCAGTGTCGCCAAACAATTGTGCGGCTTTTGCACCAACACCCGCGGCACCGGCAGTGTGTGCTATGGTATTTAGCGATAAAATCGCCGCCAATGGTTGGTCAACTTTGTCTTTTAACTTTTTAATGCGCTCTGCAACTTTTGGATTAGTTTTACCTAAGTTGCCAATATAACTGGGGGTAATACTAAGAAGTACGGCTTCCATTACTGAACAAATAAAAGAAACTAAAATTGCGAACAACGCATACGTAATGAGTAAAAACATGATGATTATCTTTTTGACTGAGATTTTGCGGCGTGTTGCCTAACCACATTATCTAAAATGATACCAGCAGCCATCGCCACATTCAGTGACTCTGCGTGACCAAAACTTGGTATGGTGATTTTGTTATTGATGAGCGAGGAAATGTGATCTCGAATACCATGTGATTCGCTACCCATAACCAAGACCATATCGGTGGTAAATTTGCAGTCGTGCACACTGTCACCGCCTAAATACGCGCCATAAACAGGCAAGTTGCAGTTAGATAAATACTCGACAATGTTGGTCACCAATGTATTTACGCGAGCAAATGAGCCCATCGTTGCGCTAATTGTTTTGGGATTGTAGATGTCGGCGCAATCTTCACTGCAAATGACTTGAACGACACCGTACCAATCTGCAAGTCGAATTATAGTGCCTAGGTTGCCAGGGTCAGATACGCCGTCTAATACTAAAATTTTGCCACTTCCTTTAAGTTCTGAAACGGCAGGTTGACGCACAATTGCAATGGCAGAGTTGTTTGACATAAGCGTGCTGGCTTTTGAAAGTTCCGCTTCATTGGCTTCTTCTATCGAAATGCCTTTTAAAACACTTTTGTGTTGTGACAAAAAGGTCGAGCTCGCAAAGACTTGTTCGATATCCAAATTGGAATTGAGCAATTCGAGTATGTTTTTTTCACCTTGCACTAAAAACTTGCCAAGTTGTTTACGTTGTTTTTTTTGTCCGAGTGCTCGAATTAATTTCAGTTGGCTTTTTGAAATCATGCTAAAGCCTGTTTGTATTTGTTCATTCAGATTTATCTTTGTCGACGGATAATTCATAAAAAGTCGGCGAGATTATAGCAGCGCAGTTTAGGATTGTATTGTTTTATCGCGGTACTTTATTTTTACTTTTTTGTAATCTAAATCAGTGACTTCGACGTAGTAGAGCCAAAGTGTTTAAAATTTAGAGGCGATATGAAAAAGATCATCTGTTTGTTTGCAGCGGTTTGGCTAACTGGCTGCAGCGTGAGTTACAAAAACCAAATGCCAATTGGCGAGTCTTTTCCAACTGTAACGGGCAATACATTGGAAGGGCAGACTATTACTCTACCAAATGAGCTTAACAACAAGCTAACTTTATTGTTAGTGGCTTATAAACAACGTTCTCAGTTTGATGTTGATCGTTGGTTGATTGGCTTGGATATGACCAATACAGACGTAGCGGTATATGAGGTGCCAACCCTAAGAGGCATGTTCCCAGAAATATTCAGTACCGTGATTGATGAAGGCATGCGTTCGGGTATTCCAAAGGAGCTTTGGCAAGGGGTGATCACCGTTTATGAAGATGGTGATAAAATACAGTCGTTTACTGGTAATGAAAAACCGAACAACACTCGCGTGGTATTGCTCGATGATAAAGGAAAAGTATTGTACTTTTACGACAGAGGATTTTCGGTCAATGCCCTTAACGAACTAAGAGCTGTCATCAAGTCTAACGCTGAGTGATGAATAAAGGCGTTTGAGTGTGCGTGATTCAAACGCCGAATTATTTTTAACTGCTGTTACTTAGATTCAAATACTAAGTTAAATGTAACAGGCACTTGCGTAGTAATAGATGGCAAGTTTGCAATATTTTTTAACGAGTTAATTCCATTTAGTAGCTCAAAGTTCGCAGCTTGTACTATCACGGGTTTAACCGACGTTACGTTGAATTTGCCATTTTTCAATTTAGTTATTGCAACCACTGCATCCATGGCGTTATTGATACCGTGCAGATTTAACTTGAAGTTTTGTTTTGTGTGGTAAATTTCACCAACGGCTAATTTATTAATTTTTGAAACATCGACTTTGGCACTGATCACCGCTTTTGGATATAACTCGGTTTCAAATAACAATGCTTGCATGCGTTCGTTACGAATAGGAATTAATGTCTCTACACTAGCCAAGTTAATTTCAATGCTGACTTCACCTGATTGGTCGTCAAATTTTCCCGCTAATTCAGAAAAGTGGTGTACTTCTGCAATACTGGATTTCTTTACTGATACAAAATGTAAGGCTGATTGCTCATTATTTAGTGATAAGTTTGCTGAAGCTTGCACAGAAAATAGCATTAGCAGCGATGTGCAAATCAAATTATTGAGTTTATTCATAATATTAATCCATTTATTGAGATAACTTTGCAGGCAATGATAGTGGTTTTTAAACTTGTTTAAAATGAACCACGTCACTTAATTTGGCTATGTTTTATTACAAAAAACGTTCTATCGGTTACTGGAGTAATTCATTTAAATCAAACAATAGTCATAACTTAAAGCGATTTGATTGCAACACGCACTTTGTTCCAATCTTTAATTAACTTACCATACGTGCAATCTGAATTTTAATGGAATTAACAGTGAAAGAACTAATCGAAAAATTACAAAAACAGCCGGAAACTGTTGAGTTTGAAAATGTCATGCAAGTAATCAGTGATAACTTCAACTATACACCAAGCCAATTTAGTAATGGTGATGTGGTGAACGAGGCGGGCACAAATGAAGGTTCATGTAAAATATTTGCATTTGCTAAGTTGATAGATTTAACACCAGAGCAAACATTAAACTGTTTTGGCCGCTTTTATCGCAAAGACGTTCTTGAAAATCCTGAAGGTACAGATCACGGTAATATTCGGAATTTTATAAAATATGGCTGGAGTAAAGTCGAGTTTGTTCAAAACCCGTTGCAGTTAAAGGCATAGTAGCCTTGCGGTAGGGGCGTAACGTCCCGCTAGATTTACTTGTTAGCCTTTTCTAGAAACTTTTCGGCATATTCTGCTGCACCTATACCACTATAACCAGTATTAATTGAAGCCTTACAAGCTGGGCAGTTCATAAGAGCATCCCCATTCTTAGGCTCTCTAACGGGCACCAAAATTGTTTTGGTTGTATTTTGAAAGCAGTTAGGGCAAATAAAATGGGCTTGCTCTCCATCAGAACTAGACTCTTTTAGAGCATATACTTGTGCGGCTCCTCGCCAAGGATTTACAAGTGCATACCTACTTTTTTCAATACTCCAATCTTCCGTAGCTTTTAGCTTAGCTTCAAGATCTCGAATTTTTTCTTTAAGTTCATAATTTTCTTCCTGAAGCTCAAGAGCGCCCTCACGAAGATCCATAATTTGCTCTTGAGCCTCAATGGTTGATCCTTTTTTTAAAAGCTCAACAATATCTTTATATTTAGGGAGCATACTAAAATTCCTATTTAGGGCTAACGCTTATTATCGAGAATGCCGCATATGTAGATTAGTTTTTGCTAATTTAACCAT
>JABXID010000066.1 GCA_013373245.1 Gammaproteobacteria bacterium | reverse complement strand
TTTCGAGTTTCGAGTTTCGAAAAAGATTGTAAGCAACTCCAAGTGAGCATCAACTTTTTATTCGAAACTGCTCTTACTCGTCACTCGAGGCTAGAAACTCGTTACTTTTTAACTTACAGCTTAAAACTAACTTTTAGTGAGCGCCACCACATTTACCTTCGCCACACTTACCTTCTTTTTTGGCTTTGCCGCCACATTTACCTTCACCGCACTTACCTTCTTTTTTAGCCTTGCCGCCACACTTACCTTCGCCGCACTTGCCTTCTTTGCCTTTTTTGGCGTCACCACCACACTTACCTTCACCGCACTTACCTTCAGCAGCAAATGTTTGGTAACCGGCTTCTAACGTTTGCGCTTGAAACTCTACCGCTTGTACAGACGCTATCGACGCTGCACCAATAGCAGCAATTCCCATAGCAGTTAATGTTTTATTTTTTAATGTTTTCATAATGTTGTCTCGTCAATAATATAAGTGTGTGTTTACACGTGTTGGTATTAACACATTTTAGTTGTAGTAATAGACCTCACCATTTTGAAGTTTATTTCAAAAAAACTTTAATATTTTTGATTATTGCTTTTTATACCTTCTTAAAGTGCCTTTGTTCAAGCTTGCTGAGTGAAATATTAGAACTATACTGAAATCAAGATACAAGCGAGGTGTTTATGATTTTTGATACTTTTAGTACGTCCTTTAAAGACGGGTTATCAGGGTTATACAGTGAAGCGTATTTTGCCGAAGTATTCCAGCGAGAGTGGCATCGGATGTTACGAGAGCAAGATGCTTTGTCGGTAATAATTATTCATCCACATTTAAATATCAGCAACGAAAACGATCAACTGTCGTTTAAATTGATTGCGGACTCAGTAGGCTCATCAACCAAGCGCGCAACCGACATTGTCTGCCGCTTTCAATCTAATGAAATAGCAATTGGTTTATTTAATTTAAACAGCGAAGGCACCGAAGTAATAGTGAACCGCATTCTTGCGGCAATTGAACCACAGTTAAGCGAGTTATTACCAAACATAGATATATCTATTGGCGCACTTAATGTACATCCTTCAAATGCCATAAATATTGCTGATGTATTTGAAAGAGCAGAAGAGTTAGCCGATCTCGCCGAACTTAAAGGCAAAAACGCCTATGAGATCGATTACTTACACTGATCTCAACAGGCTAACAAACAAAAAAACCGGCATAAAACCGGTTTTTTACGACTAGAACGTTTAAAACTCTATTTTGTAAGACACACTCAACTTGGTGCCTTTGGTGCTTGAGCGTAATAACTCATCATCAAAACGAATTTCTTTTTTCTCGTCCAATAAATTACTGACTTTGAACTTCACTTGACTATCAAAAGTCGGGCAGTAAGTATAGTTTAAATCAAGTGAGTGGAATGGTAACTCCATCGCATCATCAAAACCGTCGATACCTGCAATGATCACGCGCTGGTTTGGGATGCTTTTTAAACGAATATCAACGTTACCACCACCAAACGCTGCAGACATTGACGGTGAATACGATTTTTGCACCGCTAGCCCTTCAATGATCTCAGCTGGAAATAAGTCGAGCGGAATAACTGAACGAGTTGGATCTGGACTTGGTACTGAAGCACCATTTAATTGAGTTGACGAGTTTGTAGTGTGTTACCAGAAACAACAAATCGAATTGACTAAGTCTGAAATGGAACTACTGCATTTGCTCAGTAAACATCCAAATAAAGCGTTTTCAAGAGATCAGATCTTAAATCACATCTACCAAGATTACCGCGTAGTCAGCGATCGCACTGTCGATACGCACATTAAAAATTTGCGTAAGAAATTGAAAAGCATTTCGCCGGATCACGATTTTGTGCAAGCAGTGTATGGCGTGGGTTATCGTTTTATTGCAGAAAAAAGCAATGAGCCCGCATAAAAGCAAGGCTCATCACATCTCCCTGGAACTGATAACAGACTGATTAATATAGGTTTAGTCTACTAATTAAACTTATGCCAATTGTTTAGATAAATTAAATGTGCTGATCTTAGCTGTTTCCTCCACAACTTTAACGAAACCAGGAAACTCAGCAATTTTACCAGTGGCGTCTAGATCTCGTAAATGTACGCCGTAACGTCTATAAAGTTGCTTCATTAACTCCATTAATATGCCACTAGAAATACCATACCGGTCGGCGACTTTATGCAGTACTTCAACCGCGTTTAACCTTGGATTTAACATTACCAAATTATTGGAGTAACGCTGAAAAAATTGACTGTTTGCGACAACACAAGCGCCTAAACCATGCGTTATCACTGTTTCCGGCATTAGGGAACTGTCTGCAAAGTCATCAAACGCATTGATCATCTGAATGATATTGGTATACGTACCTTCACTGCATCCATGGGCTGGTAAATCAAGCGCATGAACACAATACCCTTGTCGTGCCAGTTTCTTAATCAATGGCAATAATTCTAAGGATGATTTCGACCAATGATGTATTAGCCAAATGTCCTTTCCCTCTCCATAGGTATAAGTCGCCAACATGCCTTGAGACGAAAATACTGGGGTGGCTTTCACATCCTTTGGTCGCTTAATGTTAGGGGTTGTTGGTTTTAATAAATATTCTTTTGCTAAATTTAGTGCCCACGTTTTGGAAACAAAATTAGCGAGACGATTAGTTGTTTTTATTATTGTTAATTTTACAGATTTCACTCTTGTTTTACCCTTATCATCCAACCTAAGCAGGGAGGCTGGAGTTACTGCTAAATACAAGCAACGATCATTGAAGTTAGTCACTTAGAGCCACATTGCTTAGTCGCTATGTGAATACCAAAGTTATACCTTGGCACAGAAACAACATGCTATTGTAACTACCGCACAGCGCACCGGCACGGTAACAGCATTGATATGATTAATTTCTCTCTAAGTGACCAAAGCGTGTTCTAACACTGTTTTATGATCTGCCTGAGTTTCAGGATAAATTTTGACAATAAAATATGTGGCAAATATGGAGAGTCATTAAAACGTAACAAAATAAAGATATTTTATTCCATTCGATATTGCCTTTCGCAACGACACCCCCTAAAGTTGAAACACTTGGAGTGACTTTTTCTCAAGCTGGATCAATGACATTGTGATAAATGATTTAACATACATATTAATTATTGTTATTTTATCTGCCACTGCGTCGGTTTTCTTTTATGCGAACCCCGCTAGGGAAAAAACGCAGTTTACTATCTCCCTAAGCTACTTTTCCGCTTTTTTTGGTTTATCGGCAATTGCCTTTTCATCTTTTACGTTACCGAACAACTCACTAAAATTAGCAGCAATATTTACTACCAACTTTGTATTTGTTAGCGCGTTTTTGTGTTTGATGAGGGGGTTTAAACAACGTAATAACCCAGAACACGAACTGCTTTTTAAAACCAAAGAGTTTTGGTTTACGGCCTTATCTCCTGCCCTTATCAACAGCATCTTATATCTTGCTAGCCCTTCAGAGACATATATTCGAGCAACTGTATTGCTGGTGGTGTTAATGGTCATAGTTTTATTGACCATCCCTTATATATCAAACGACTCCAAACAAGAAAGTTACGGTGAAAAAACCTCTAAAATCACCTTAAATATAACCGTTGCAACTATAACGGGGTTAATTCTAGTACTCGTCATAACTCGTAATGAAGATTTGTACTTTTCACTGTTAACCATCGCGTATTCTTCGATATTGGTTTTATTAATGGGCTCCATTCAAACCATGTTTATGTCTGATTTTGCTGACCTATACAAAAAAGAGTCAAATACCGACTTTTTAACCGGCTTACACAATCGACGTTATTTTATAAACTCAGTGCAGGAATTTCTTAAGTTAAGCAAACGAAACGATAAAAGCGCTAGCCTCCTCATGATTGATATCGACGACTTCAAGTTTATAAACGATATTTTTGGTCACGATATTGGCGACTCCGTACTACAAAATATTGCTGATGTTATTGCCAACACGATTCGAGATTCAGATATCTGTGCACGCATAGGTGGAGAGGAGTTTTCTGTATTTATGCCCGACTGCGATCAAGAAGGCGCTTGTTTATTAGCTGAGCGAATTAAGGAAAAAGCAACTGCACTGACCACCCAGTCGCATATTTGTGATGTGAAAGTTAGCTTGAGTATTGGTGTCTGTGAAATAACACCGAAAGACACTCTTACTGAAACGATGAAACACGCAGACCGAGCGCTTTACTTCGCTAAAGAGAATGGTAAAAATCAAGTCTGTAACTACGACAGAATAAAAAGCATGGACAAACCTGTAACTCTATAATATCGCAGTATTTTCTCGCTAATTATTTGTTCTTACATCAGCAAATGCGAAGGAATTGCTATAAACTCATCGACGCTTTGAATAAGGTTGTTTGCGGTTAGAGATTCCACCCCATACACCTTGGTTGTAAGTTGATGCTTTTGTTTAATTTTATTCATTAACAATTCAAAGTCGCCATCTCCAGAAAGCAAAACCACCACGTCTAAGTCACTGGCAGCTTCCATGATGTCGATAGTAATACCAACATCCCAATCGCCTTTTGCGCTGCCATCACTTCTTTGTATAAACGGTTTAAGCTTTACCTCAAAACCAATGTGACGCAAAGCATCCTGAAACTTTCTTTGACCATCATTATTTGAAGCTATCGCATAAGCATTTGCCACAACAAGCTCTCCCTGCTGCGATAAGTACTGCCAAAACTGACGATAGTCAAAAGAGCGCTTAAACGCATCACGGGTGGTGTAATAGATATTTTGTACGTCGACAAAAACGCCTATTTTGGGTTTAGACACATTCATCTCTTTCGTAATCCTCTTAGTGCTGACAAAAAGTTAATTTATTGGATAAAGTCATCTAGTCATGGATGACAATTTGGAACTACATGGACTGTATTTACGCGTTTTTTTAGTTACACAGTAAACTGGCACTTTACCAATAAACAAATACCCTGAGTTTTCCGTCCCTAGGCTTCGGGTGGTTGAACATTCTAGCCGAAGATTATACTTCCATGTATCTTCGGCATACCTTCTTCCTTGAAGATAAAAAAAGGCTTCCAGTTGGAAGCCTTTCTTTAAACGTTTCGAGCTAATTATTCAGCAGAAGCTTCTTCTTTAGCTACCGCTTCTTTCATGCTTAAACGTACACGGCCTTGACGGTCAATCTCAAGTACTTTAACAGTCACTTCTTGACCTTCAGATAATACGTCAGACACTTTCTCAACACGCTCTTCTGAGATTTGAGAAATGTGAACTAAGCCGTCTTTACCAGGTAGAACGTTAACGAACGCACCGAAATCAACGATACGAGCAACTTTACCTTGGTAAATAGTGCCAACTTCTAAATCAGTCGTTAATTGCTTAACACGTTCGATACACGCGTTTGCGCTCTCGCCGTCAGTTGCAGCAATCTTAACTGTACCATCGTCTTCGATTTCGATTGTAGTACCAGTTTCTTCAGTAAGTGCACGGATAGTCGCGCCACCTTTACCGATAACATCAGCAATTTTCTTCTGAGGTATTTTAACTGTGTAGATGCGTGGAGCAAACTGAGACATTTCTTCACGGTGTCCACCAATTGCTTGGTCCATAACACCTAAGATGTGAAGACGTGCTGCTTTAGCTTGAACTAATGCTTTGTCCATGATCTCACGCGTGATACCTTCGATCTTAATATCCATTTGTAGCGCTGTGATACCTTCTGAAGTACCCGCAACTTTAAAGTCCATGTCACCTAAGTGATCTTCGTCACCCAAGATGTCAGATAAAACAACGAAGTTGTTATCGTCTTTTACAAGACCCATCGCGATACCAGCAACAGACGCTTTAATTGGAACACCAGCGTCCATAAGCGCTAGTGAAGAACCACAAACAGAAGCCATTGAAGATGAACCGTTAGATTCT
>JABXID010000163.1 GCA_013373245.1 Gammaproteobacteria bacterium | reverse complement strand
GCGCGCCGCCGATGTGGTGATAAAAGAGCGCGGTCAATTAATTTTGGTTCCAAGAGAGACGCCATTTTCCTCTATTCATTTGGAAAACATGTTGAAGCTGTCTAACCTTGGCGTCACCATCATGCCTGCAGCGCCCGGTTTTTATCATCAACCTCAATCGATTCAAGATCTGGTTGAGTTTATGGTGGCTCGAATTTTAGACCACTTAAAAGTAGATCAATCCATAGTCCCTCGTTGGGGCTATTCAAATAAATAAGAAATACATATGAATGCACTCGAAATTCAAGGGTTAACAAAAACCTATCAGACGGGAAGTCGCAAAGTTGAAGCGCTTAAAGGCATTGACCTGAGCGTAAAAAAAGGCGATTTCTTTGCCTTATTGGGGCCAAATGGCGCAGGCAAATCAACTACCATCGGCGTTGTTAGTTCTTTAGTAAACAAAAGTTCCGGCTCGGTCAAAGTTTTTGGCTACGATCTAGATACAGAGCTGGAGTTGGCAAAATCTCAGTTAGGCTTAGTGCCACAAGAGTTCAATTTCAATCAGTTTGAAACCGTAATGCAAATTGTGGTTAATCAGGCCGGATATTATGGCGTTGAGCGTTCTATCGCTTTTGAAAGAGCAGAAAAATATTTAAAACAAACTGACCTTTGGGAAAAACGTGATGCACGCGCCAGAGAACTATCCGGCGGTATGAAACGTCGCTTAATGATCGCACGCGCTTTAATGCACGAACCTAAATTGCTGATTTTAGATGAGCCAACCGCCGGGGTCGATATCGAAATTCGCCGCAGTATGTGGGAGTTTTTACAAGACCTAAATAAACAAGGCATTACCATCATCCTCACAACTCACTATCTCGAAGAAGCTGAAATGTTGTGTCGCAACATCGCCATTATCGACAAAGGTGAAATCGGCGAAAATACCGACATGAAATCACTGTTGGCAAAACTCAACATAGAAACTTTTATTCTAGACACTAAGCCATTTAACAATGAGCCAGAGTTAGCCGACTTCACACACCGCATTATTGACGATCACACTATCGAAGTGGAAGTTCCTAAAACACAAAGTTTAAATGAGGTGTTCACCAAACTGACAGAGCAGAATGTTCAAGTCTTAAGTATGAGAAACAAATCCAATCGCCTAGAGGAATTATTTGTGCGTCTAGTTGAAGAAGGAAAAAAGAATAAGGAGAGTAAATAATGTTCAATTATTCCATCGCACTTAAATCTATTTTAATCAAAGAATGCACGCGATTTTTACGTATCTGGGTACAAACCCTAGTTCCACCTGCGATTACCATGACACTGTATTTTGTTATTTTTGGTAGTTTGATTGGCTCGCGCATTGGTGAAATGGGTGGCTTTAGCTACATGGAATTTATCGTACCGGGGTTGATCATGATGTCGGTGATCACGAACTCATATTCAAACGTCGCCAGCTCATTTTTTAGCGCCAAATTTCAACGCAATATTGAAGAGCTGCTTGTCGCTCCAGTGCCTAATTACATTATAGTATTGGGTTATATCGGCGGCGGTATGTTACGTGGTTTATTGGTTGGAGCGATTGTGACTTTAGTGTCTATGTTATTTGTCGACATTCAAATCCATAGTTATTTAACACTAGTGATAACTGTCTTGTTAACCGCTATGGTTTTTTCTTTGGCGGGTTTGATCAATGCTATTTTTGCCAAAACATTTGATGATATTTCAATCATTCCAACATTTGTTTTAACACCGCTGACTTATTTAGGCGGCGTTTTCTATAGTCTGACGTTATTGCCTGATGTTTGGCAAACCGTTTCTCAAATTAATCCAATCGTGTATATGGTTAACGCGTTTCGATTCGGCTTTTTGGGCATAAGTGATGTAAATTTAAGTTTTGCATTTACCATGATCATTAGTTTTGTTGTGGTATTTTTTGCAATAACTATGTATCTAATCAATAAAGGCACTGGGCTCCGTTCGTGATCCCAGCTCTCCACTTCACTTTCCAGTTTATCCTAAAAACCTATTAAAAATTAACCATCTAGGTAGCATCCTAGTTGGTAGTTTTTATTTTACCGTCTATCCTTTCAGTAATGGCCGAGAAATGCGGCTATACCGCCGTATCAACAATGCGATAAGGTATTAAAGAATCTAATAAAAACGTCGATAAAAGACCGTTAAACTTTGTAAATTGAGGAAGCATTTGTGGACAATCTGAAAAACCTGAGTGTGTTTATCAAGGTGAATGTGATCACTGTGATCGCTATGGTAGCGCTAGTAATCGTCCTGATTTTGAATGCTGTGGCTATTAACGCCAACAACAAAAACTTAGATAAACTTAAAGACGAAGTTTATCTCATTTCCAAATATTCGACGGCTAATTCTTTTATTGTTAATCGTATCGATGAACTTTACACACAAGCGGTAACGTTTAGCGATCAAGATATGATCACCTCTGCAAACGAGCAATATCAAATCATTTTACAAAACATTGAGAAGATCTCTGCACTAGACGACGGCAGTAATCGCCAAGCTCTGAAAGCATTTAAAGATGATTTAACCGAATATAACAATGTCGCCGTAGAAATTGTAAATGGCTTTATTAATGGCAACCTCGACTTTTCGATCATCCAAGAAAAATCAAAAGTAAAAGCCGATTTATTCGAAAAGGTAACTGCCGAATTAGAGCGTTTCAGTAAAAAAACGGACGATGACTACACGTCACTGGCCGAAGACGCCAAAGCGCGTTCAGAAAGTGCCATCATTCAAGGCATTATTATCGCCGTGGTCCTCACCTTAGTTATTATCGCGCTAGGCGGCTTCATAGGCAAAGCTATCAAGTCAACAGCTTCTGAAGCGGCAGAAACGTTAGGGGAATTAGCAAAAGGTGAAGGCGACTTAAACTCTCGTCTGCACGTAAATAACCAAGATGAAATTGGACAAATGTCCATGAATTTCAACCGGTTCATGGAAGTGCTAAAAAGCTCTATCAGTGATGTCATGGCGGTAGTACAGCCATTATTAGACAACTCAACACGACTGATTCAACGCATGGAAACTGCAGAGTCTGCGATGCACAAACAAGGCAAAGATTCTGAGCAAGTTCGCCACTCAATGGAAGACATGAAAGCCAGTGTTGACGAAATCACAGCGTCAGCAAATGAAGCAGCAGAAGCGACACAACAAGCGGAGTCTGAAGCCAATCAAAGCTTGGAAATATTAAGTCAATCAATGGCAGTTTCCCAAGCCTTAAACCAAGAGATCAAAGGTGCGTCATCCGTCGTTCATCAATTAGCGCAAGATACACAAAACGTTAATAAAATATTAGACGTGATCACATCCATCGCTGAACAAACTAACTTACTTGCATTAAATGCCGCGATTGAGGCTGCTCGTGCAGGTGAGCAAGGTCGAGGATTTGCGGTGGTTGCCGATGAAGTACGTGAGCTTGCTTCTCGCACGTCAAAGTCAACCACAGAGATTAGAGAGTTACTTAACGCGCTGACAGAAGCAGCCAGTGCTTCCGTTAACTCTATGGAAAGTGCCAGTGCACAAGCTGAACGAAACGAAGAATATGCAATGCAAACTGGTGACTCAGTAAAAGTTATTGCCAGCCACATCAACACCATCAATCGCTTAAATGCACAAGTTGCTTCCGCAACAGAACATCAAACAGAGGTGGCGATAACTGTTGTCAGCAATGTTGAAGATATGAATACATCTATCAATTCATCTCTAGAAGCGTTAGGTGGTATTCGAGATGTGTCGAGCAATTTGCACACGCTATCTGACGACTTGTTAGAAGCAGCTTCTAAATTTAAGCTTTAAAACCCTGTATAACCCATTAAAGAAAAGGTCACTCATGTGACCTTTTTTAATTTTTGCACAACAATATTTGTTCGACACTATTTTGTGTCTGTAAGGCATTTGCTAAACTAGCGCCAAATTTCTTCCACCCTTTTTAATTTTTAGGAACTGACCATGTCAATCGCCGATTCGGTTTTAGCCGTTAACAACGATTTACCAATTATTACTGACCAAAACGTACATAGCGGAAAAGTACGTTCAGTATACTGGCTTACCGCGGAAGACAGTCGCCGTTTAATTGAGCAAAACGGCTATGATGTTGAACCAGATGCACCTTTGGCAATCATGGTGATCAGCGATCGTATCTCGGCATTTGATTGTATTTGGCAGGGTGAAGGCGGCGTAAAAGGTGTTCCAGGCAAAGGGGCAGCATTAAACGCAGTATCTAATCATTGGTTTAAGTTATTCAAAGAAAATGGATTGGCAGACAGCCACATTCTCGATATTCCACATCCATTTGTATGGATTGTACAAAAAGCAAAACCAGTAATGATTGAAGCCATCGCACGTCAATATATTACAGGCTCTATGTGGCGCAGTTACGAAAAAGGAGAACGCGAGTTCTGTGGCATTCAGTTACCAGAAGGACTTTCTCGCGATCAAAAACTGCAAGATATTTTAATCACACCTTCAACAAAGGGTATCTTAAAAGGTATTCCAAACGTACCTGAAGCGGATGATGTGAACATTAGACGTCAAGACATCGTTGAAAACTACCAAGCATTCAACTTTTTAAATGTGAATGATGTTGATCGTTATGAAGTGCTGCTAAAAGACGGTTTTAATTTAATCAGCGACGCTCTGACGAAAATAGATCAAGTATTTGTTGATACCAAATTTGAGTTTGGTTATGTAAAAGACGCACAAGGCAATGATAAATTAATCTATATGGACGAAGTCGGTACACCTGATTCATCTCGTATTTGGGATGGTCCTAGCTATAGAAATGGCAAAGTGGTTGAAAACTCTAAAGAAGGTTTCCGCCAAATGTTGTTAAACCACTTCCCAGATCCAGACATATTATTAAATAAAGATCGCATGCCAGAACGTGCTGAACTGGCCAAAAATAATCCGTTACCGCTAGACGTTATCATGGGCGTTTCCGAAACCTACACCAATATAGCGGAAAAGATCACTGGCTCTAAAATAATACTTTCAGACAACCCGAAACAAGAAATCATCGATATTCTAAGTGAACGTTACCAACTTATTAAATAACGTCTACTCAATATAAAAGATATATCAAAGCCGATGCGACCACATCGGCTTTTTTATTTCACTTTTATTACAAACGCAATATTCATCACACTATATTGACTTACCTTTGCAATATTTAAATATTTTTATACTTAGCAGTTAATAAAAAAACTATTTAAATAATAGAAACTTACTATGGTTAGGAACGCATTTTGACCATAAAAAATACAGAAATGTGACAAGTGTAATAAAATTGACACATAAAGCTCTTAAGATAGCCACACTTCATAAAATGCTGACTTTAAAAAGTAGCAGAATATATTTTTGAATTATCCATCAGGGTAAAAATAACCGGAGCAAAAAAATGAAACTAAAAGCACTTATCGGCGCATTAGGTTTTACACTGGCGACATTAGTATCAACATCTGCTGTTGCTGTAGACAAAGACGTACCTGAATACCAAAAAACCAGCGGTATCTCTGGTAACTTATCATCTGTGGGTTCTGACACGTTAGCAAACATGATGACGTTCTGGGCTGAAGAATTTAAACGCATTTACCCAAATGTTAATGTTCAAATTCAAGCTGCTGGTTCTTCTACTGCTCCACCAGCATTAACAGAAGGTACTTCACAGTTCGGTCCAATGAGCCGTAAAATGAAGTCAAAAGAAATTGAAGCATTCGAAAAGCGTTTTGGTTACAAACCAACAGCTGTACCAGTTGCGATTGACGCACTAGCAGTATTTGTTCATAAAGATAACCCAATTAAAGGTCTTTCTATTTCTGACGTTGATGCGATCTTCTCTTCTACACGTAAGTGTGGTGCAGACGCAGACGTATCTCGTTGGGGTGATTTAGGTCTTACAGGCCAATGGGCCGCGCGTGACGTTCAATTATTTGGTCGTAACTCAGTATCTGGTACATACGGCTTCTTTAAGAAAAAAGGCCTATGTAAAGGTGACTTTAAAAACAACGTAAACGAACAACCTGGTTCGGCGTCTGTTGTACAGTCTATCTCTGCATCTCTTAACGCAGTAGGTTATTCAGGCATCGGTTATTTAACTTCTGGTGTTCGCACAGTTCCTCTTGCGAAAAAAGGTACTAACTACGTAGAAGCTAACATGGAAAATACCATCAGCGGTAAATACCCATTATCTCGTTTCTTATACACTTACATCAACAAGCACCCTAATAAACCACTTTCTCCAATGGAAGCTGAGTTTGTTAAAATGGTACTTTCACAATCTGGTCAAAAGATTGTTGAAAAAGACGGTTATATCCCTTTACCAGCAGCTGTTGTAAACAAAACACTTGCTAAGCTTGGCCTTAACTAAGAAATTAGCATCTATGTACTTATCCTCTGAGCCAATGTTCCCAGGGTTATGAGGATAATTACATCCATGTATAAGCCCTCTACGCCAAACATCCATGTATAAAAAAACCAGCTGATGCTGGTTTTTTGTTTCTCGATTTTAGAGCTTATTGATCTTATAAAATGAAAGAACTTAAAGTTTAGGAAAGCCGCCCGGAAGTTTTGGCATACCGCCACCTAAACCACGCATCATCTTCATCATGCCGCCGCCTTTCATCTTTTTCATCATTTTTTGCATTTGAGTAAACTGCTTCAACATACGGTTAACGTCTTGCACTTGCGTGCCACTGCCTGTTGCGATACGACGCTTACGAGATGCTTTGATAAGTTCAGGAAATTCACGCTCTTTTGGCGTCATTGAGTTAATAATGGCTTCCATTTGAATAAACTGTTTGTCATTAACTTGACCTTTAACAGCATCCGACATTTTGCCCATACCCGGCATCTTGTCCATTAAACTCGCCATACCACCCATGTTGCGCATTTGCGATAATTGATCACGGAAGTCTTCAAGGTTAAAGCCTTTACCTTTCATTACCTTGCGGGCTACTTGTTCGGCTTTTTCTTTGTCTATCTTAGATTCAATTTCTTCAACCAAAGATAACACATCACCCATGCCTAAAATTCGGCTAGCAATACGCTCAGGGTGGAAAGGCTCTAACGCGTCGGTTTTCTCGCCGACACCTATAAACTTAATAGGTTTACCGGTAATGTGCCGAATTGAAAGAGCAGCACCGCCACGAGCGTCACCGTCAGCTTTCGTTAAAATAACGCCCGTCAATGGTAAAGCTTCATCAAACGCTTTCGCTGTATTAGCTGCATCTTGACCTGTCATTGAATCGACAACAAACAAGGTTTCGACTGGATTTATCGCTGCATGTAACGCTTTGATCTCATCCATCATTTCGGTATCAACCGCTAAACGACCTGCGGTATCCACCAGTAAAACATCAAAAAACTTACGTTTTGCATGGTCAATGGCGGCATTAACTATATCAACCGGTTTCTGCTCTACAGAACTTGGAAAGAACTCAACATCAACTTCGCTAGCAAGTGTTTCCAGCTGTTTGATCGCTGCAGGACGGTAAACGTCGGCACTTACTACCAATACTGACTTTTTCTTCTTTTCCTTTAAAAATTTAGCCAGCTTACCAACTGAGGTCGTTTTACCAGCACCTTGCAGACCAGCCATCATTACTACGGCTGGAGGTTGGGCTGCCAAGTTTAATTCTTCGTTTTGTGCGCCCATGGCTTTTTCAAGCTCACGCTGAACGATTTTAACGAACACTTGACCTGGGGTTAAACTTTTACCAACTTCTTCGCCTACGGCTTGTTCTTTCACCGACTTAACGAATTCACGAACGACAGGCAGAGCAACGTCCGCCTCTAATAGTGCCATTCGAACTTCTCGAAGGGTGTCTTTAATGTTGTCTTCAGTTAATCGACCGCGGCCACTAATTTTTTTAAGTGACTCCGATAATCTATCAGATAAATTGCTAAACATAGTCTGCGATAACTCTTTGCTGCGAACCTCTGTTTCTTCGAGGTTAATAAAATTTAAACCAACGCCATTTAAAATTTTAGGCACTGGTTATAAGATAATTGCAATTATAGCTTTGTAGGCTTGTTAAATATAGGCATAATCTCAGATCTCAACGCCAGCCTAAAAAACCTAAGTTAACTAATTATTTTAGAATGTTTAATTTTGGCGTGATAACATCATTTTAGAGCAACGGAACAGAGACAAATAAAGGTTTCAAATATGTCCACCACAATAGGACTTACGATTTCATTTATCGCGTTTTTAGGCGCGAGTGGTTTGACCGCTAAGTCGGTGTTTACTGATGCAAAAGTAAATTATAAATTACTGTTTTCGCTTGCCTCTATCGCCGTTGTTTTTCAGCTGATCTCAGTAAAAAGCATCTTATTTGCAGAAGGTGAATTACACTTTCCCCTTGCTGCTATGTGCCTTTTGGTCAATGTCCTCATAACTTCAGTGTTAACAATTCGCTCATTAAAACACGCTAATCTGACCATTTTGCTCGTCACGTACCTTTTTTCAGCATTACTTTGCCTAGGTTTATTAATAGTGCCGTCTGATGCATCAATATACTCAGGGTCAATTGTTGACTCTTCGACACCTTTATTTATTCATGTTGTCTTGTCTATGGCCGCATACTGTGTATTAGTTATCGCTTCTTTGTATGCAGTTCAATTCAGATACATAGACGCCAAGTTAAAAGCAAAAACCTTGTCTTTAAATAGTCATTTACCGCCATTGAATGTGGTTGAATCACAACAATTTAGACTAATGAGCATTGGCTTAATTTTGCTAACTGTAGCCCTTATCACAGGTTTTGCATTTTTAGATAATATGTGGAGCAAAGAGTATGCTCACAAAACTGTATTGTCTGTCATTGCATGGGGCATGTTTGCGGTCCTAGCTTATGGTCACAAACAATATGGCTGGCGAGGCAATAACAGTGCAATTGCAACAATTATCGCTGCAATTGTTTTAACGTTAGCGTACTTTGGCAGCCGTTTTGTCAAAGAAATACTATTAAATTAACCGCAACACTTGACTCTTAACATATAAGATCATACTTATACACTTCCAAAGTAACATAGGACTACATTCTTGGACTACATATCAACGAGTACGCTAATCATAATTCTTGTGGTACTCATTTTCATGTCTGCGTATTTTTCTAGCTCAGAAACTGGGCTGATGGCCATCAACAAATACAAACTGAAACACTTAGAAAACGAAGGTCATAAGGGTGCAAAACGCGTATCTGCGCTAATGTCACGTCCAGACAGAACCATAGGTTTGATATTACTTGGCAATAACTTAGTTAACTTTGCCGCAGCGTCCATTGCTACCATAGTTTCTATTAGACTCTGGGGCGATTTGGGACCAGCTATCGCCACCGTAGGTTTAACGTTCATTGTTTTGATTTTTGCCGAAGTAACGCCTAAAACTATGGCGGCGCTTTACCCTGAAAAAGTAGCCTATCCGAGTTCGTTGTTGCTGATGATATTAATGAAAATATTTTATCCGTTTGTTGTGCTCATCAACTATATGACGAACGGTATTCTCATATTATTTCGGGTCAGTTCAGAAGATAGAGAGCAACACAGTTTGAGTTCAGAGGAACTTAGAACCGTTGTAAATGAGTCCGGTGGTTTGTTGCAAGACGAACAACAGAGCATGTTGGTTAATTTACTAGATTTGGAAAAAATTAACGTCGACGACATCATGATCCCGCGCAATGAGATTTTTGCGTTGGACATCAACGACGACTGGAAAGATTTACTGAAAGGCTTAAAAAATGCCCAGCACACACGTTTGTTGCTTTACCGTGACAACATCGATGACGCAGTCGGCTTTATTCACGTTAGAGATGCGTTACGCCTACTAGCCAAAGAAGACTTTAGTAAAACCGCCCTGTTACGCGCGGTAAGAGAAATCTACTTTACCCCGGAAGGCACCTCACTTTTTGTGCTGTTACAGAAGCTACAGCAAAACAAAGAGCGCATCGGTTTGGTTGTGGATGAATATGGCGATATTCAAGGTTTATTCACGTTAGAAGATATTCTGGAAGAAATTGTAGGTGACTTTACCACCGGCATGACAATTTACACCAATACTGAAATGACCAAACAAGTGGACGGCAGCTGCGTATTAGATGGCGGTACATCCATACGTGATTTGAACAAAGAAATGGAGTGGGAGTTACCGACCGACGGCCCTAAAACTATCAACGGCCTCATTCTAGAGTACATGGAAGATATTCCTGAAATTGGCGTATCAATACAAATTGAGGGTTACCCGATTGATATCATCGAAGTGAAGGAAAACAAAGTATCAAAAGCCAAGGTTAACCCGAAAGTTAAGAAAAAACGCAGCAAGAACTAAAACCAATTTATTCTGAAGTATGTTCGGCAGACAAGTAATTTTGCCACTGTCTGTCGAAATCTAACATGCGCTGATGTTTCTTTGACGCTTGGTGCTCAACTCTTTCCAATTCAGTAGCAAATGGCCCAGCACCGCATAAATCACACCCTGTACTTTGAAATGCG
>JABXID010000228.1 GCA_013373245.1 Gammaproteobacteria bacterium | reverse complement strand
CTGATCACCTGACTTGGGTCTTTACTTTCAATGTTGGAGATAAAGATGAATTTTGGTAGTAATTCATTGTTTTTATTCAATAAAGGGAAATACTTTTGGTCATCTTTCATGGTATAAATCAAGGCTTCTGGCGGTACGTCTAAAAACCTTTCTTCAAATGTACCTACAAGCGCAACTGGCCATTCGACCAATGAAGTCACCTCGTCCAGTAAGTCTGGGTCATCAACTGAAATAGCGTCGTCTTTCTGACAAATTTCTGCAATTTGATTCGCAATCATGCGTTGTCGTTGTTGATAATTTACTATGACATGCGCTTGCTCTAGCTCTTGTTCATAGTTATCAGCGTGAGATACTTCAACTAAACCTCTGTGATGGAATCTGTGACCTTGTGATTGGTTACTTGATGTTAAACCTAATATGCTCGCAGGAAGTATCTGGTCGCCATATAGAGCGATTAGGGTATGCACTGGTCGAATAAATTCTTCTTTACCACATCCCCAACGCATTGGTTTTGGAATAGGCAATTGTTTAATGGCTTTGTTAATAAAACCTTCAACTAGCTCTGCTAAGGACTTACCTTCTACAGTCGCTACATGTAATAACCACTCGCCTTTATCAGTTTTTAATCGTGTTGCTTCGGAAACCTCAATGCCATTGCCTCGAGCCCAACCTAAAGCAGCTTTTGTTGGTTCACCGTTAGCATCAAATGCTGCTTGCACCGCTGGACCACGCTTTTCAACTTGTTTAGTAGCTTGTTGGCTTTCCAACTGATTGACTCTCACCGCTAATCGGCGAGGTGCAGCAAACCATTCAACAGAGTCGAAACTTAGCTCTGCACCAATGATTTCTTTTTCAATCGCCTCTTTAAACGATATTGCTAATGTTTTTAATGACTTTGGTGGTAACTCTTCTGTACCAAGTTCAATTAATAAATTTTCTTTGCTCATGATGTGTTACGACCTTACTTATCACTTTGGTTGCAAAGCGGGAAACCTAACGCTTCACGTGCATCATAATATGCTTGCGCACATGCCTTGGATAATGTTCTAACTCTTAAGATATAACGCTGACGTTCTGTAACAGAGATAGCATGACGAGCATCAAGCATGTTAAACGCATGCGATGCTTTCATTACTTGCTCGTACGCTGGTAATGGTAAACCAGCGTCAATCAGTTTTTGACTCTCTTTTTCTGCTTGGTCAAACTCAGCAAATAGTGCGTCTACATCCGCATGTTCAAAGTTGTAAGTTGATTGCTCAACTTCATTTTGATGAAACACATCGCCATAAGTTACTTTTCCCATTGGGCCGTCAGTCCATACCAAGTCGTAGATGCTATCAACACCTTGTATATACATAGCAAGACGTTCTAGACCGTATGTGATTTCACCTGTAACTGGCGAGCACTCTAAGCCACCTACTTGTTGGAAATAGGTAAACTGCGTTACTTCCATGCCGTTTAACCATACTTCCCAGCCAAGTCCCCATGCACCTAAAGTTGGAGACTCCCAGTTGTCTTCAACAAAACGGATATCATGAACTAAAGTATCAAAACCAAGTTCTTCCAAAGACCCTAAATACAGTTCTTGAATGTTTTTAGGCGATGGTTTCAACATAACTTGAAATTGGTAGTAATGTTGTAGGCGGTTTGGGTTTTCACCGTAACGGCCATCGGTAGGACGACGACATGGTTGCACGTACGCAGAGCTCATAGGTTCAGGGCCTAACGAGCGTAAAAACGTCATAGGATGGAACGTACCTGCACCAACTTGCATATCAAGTGGCTGAATTATGACACAGCCTTGTCTGGCCCAATAATCTTGCAAGGCAAGGATAAGACCTTGGAAAGTTTTAATATCGTATTTACTCATAATATTGTTCTATTGAACCTTTAATATTCTTACAATTCTTCAACAGTTTTATCGTTTTTATAAACGACTAAGCCTGAACACATATTATGTTCAGGCTTATTGAATCTTTTTAAAAGACTCTGGTTATTCGCGTTACTTATTTGTTAAACATCTAAGTTAGCTACCTTAAGTGCATTGCGGTCAATAAAGTCTCGACGTGGCTCAACTTGATCCCCCATTAACGTAGTGAATAGCTGATCACATGCAATGGCATCTTCAATTGTTACTTGCAACATTCTACGCGATTCAGGATCCATTGTTGTTTCCCATAATTGCTCAGGGTTCATTTCACCTAACCCTTTATAACGTTGTATATACAATCCACGTTTTGACTCTTTCATTAACCACTGTACGGCATCAGCAAAGTCTTCAATTGGATAACGTTTTTCACCACGACTAACGTAAGCACCCTTTTCAAGTAGCTCCATATTAATGGCAGCCACTTGTATGATCTGCTTGAATTCTTTTGACTCAATAAAGTCTTTTGTGAACACATAGTCACGATCTACACCATGTTGACGAACAACAATCTTAGGTAATGTTAAATTACGCTCTTCATCATGTTCTGTTGAGGCTGTATAAACTACACCTTCAGTTTCAACTTCATTTAAGTGCTTAGTAAAGTTATTAACCCAAGTTCCAACCGCAGACTCGTCAGACAACACATCTGAGTCAAGTGCTTTTTGGTACATCAATTGAGTAAGTATTTTCGGATTTATCTTCTTAGAAAGACGTGAAAGTGCACTTTCAGCTTCATGATATTGGAAGATTAACTTAGCTAACTCAGAACCGTTTATAGCAGGAGCTTGCTCGTTTACATGTAACGTAGCACCATCTAGAGCAAGAGTTGTTAAGTACTCAGTAAGGACTTCATCATCTTTTATATAACGCTCTTGTTTGCCTTTTTTCACTTTGTAAAGTGGAGGCTGAGCGATGTAGATATAACCGCGTTCTACCAACTCTGGCATTTGACGATAAAAGAACGTAAGCAATAACGTTCTGATATGCGAACCATCAACATCGGCATCTGTCATGATAATGATGTTGTGATAACGAAGTTTTTCTGGGTTGTATTCGTCACGACCTATACCACAACCTAATGCAGTAATTAGCGTACCAACCTCTTGAGATGAAATCATCTTGTCGAAGCGGGCCTTTTCAACGTTAAGAATTTTACCTTTAAGAGGCAATATCGCTTGGTTTTTACGATTACGACCTTGCTTAGCTGAACCGCCAGCTGAGTCACCCTCCACTATGTATAGTTCAGACAACGAAGGGTCTTTTTCTTGGCAGTCTGCCAATTTACCAGGCAAGCCTGCAATATCTAACGCACCTTTACGTCGAGTCATTTCTCTTGCTTTTCGAGCCGCTTCACGTGCTCTAGCTGCATCAATAATTTTCATTATGATGTTTTTAGCAATAGATGGATTTTCTACCAAATAATCCTGAAGCTTTTCACCCATGGCTTGTTCAACCGCAGGTTTAACTTCTGAAGAAACAAGCTTATCTTTCGTCTGAGATGAAAATTTCGGGTCTGGAACTTTAACTGAGATTACAGCAGTCAAGCCTTCACGAGCATCATCACCAGAAGCAGAGACTTCAGATGCATTTTTGCCTTTACCTTTATTAAGCCCTTCACTACTCATATAGTTGTTGAGTGTACGAGTCAGGGCACCGCGGAAGCCACTTAGGTGTGTACCACCATCACGTTGCGGGATGTTGTTGGTAAAACAAAGGATATTTTCTTGGAAAGAGTCGTTCCACTGCATCGCAACTTCAACAACGATTCCGTCATCTTTTTCCAATGAGAAATAAAACACTTCTTCGTTAACCGGTGCTTTATTTACATTTAAGTACTCGACAAATGCCTTGATACCACCTTCGAAGAAAAAGTGTTCATGTTTGTCTTCTTCTCTTTCATCAATAATTCGAATTGAAACACCAGAGTTTAAGAAAGAGAGCTCTCGAATACGTTTAACTAAGATATCAAAGTGGAAAGTAATATCAGAAAAAGTATCCGCACTTGGCCAAAATCGAACTTCGGTACCAGATTCAGTTGCATCACCAATTACAGCTAATGGCGCTACAGGCTCACCTAAGTGATATTCTTGCTCATGCAATTTTCCATCACGTCTAACCGTTAGTACAAGTTTGTCACTGAGGGCGTTTACAACTGAAACACCTACTCCGTGTAAACCACCAGACACTTTATAACCTGAATCATCACCGCCAAACTTACCGCCTGCGTGAAGAACTGTCATGATAACTTCTGCAGCGGAGACACCCTCTTCTGGGTGAATTTCAGTAGGTATACCACGTCCGTTATCTTTTACAGAAACCGAGCCGTCTAAATGAATTTTAACTACTATGTCACTACAATGCCCTGCAAGAGCTTCATCTATAGAGTTATCTAAAATTTCGAAAACCATGTGATGTAAACCGGACCCATCATCAGTGTCACCAATATACATACCTGGACGTTTACGAACAGCATCAAGCCCCTTTAGGACTTTAATACTGGACGAGCCATAATCGTTTTCTACGGACATAACTGCTCCATATTTTCTCTTCTGACAGCTCCATGTTCCACATGGAACACATTGACAGAATCTGTGTATTTCATAAATTCCATTGCGATTTTATTTTCAATCCCTGTTACAAATATTTGAGCTTTTGAATGTATTAACATTCTGAGCATCGTATCTCTTGATGTCACGTCAACTTCTGAGGGTAAATCGTCCACTAACATCAAAAGGTTTTTTCCTGTTGTTGCTTTGATTATCTTAACCATAGCGACTTCTAAAAGATAAAATAACATCTTAGATTGCCCTCTAGACAACTTAGCCGAGATATCTTCACCTTCTTTAATAAACTGAAGATCGGCACGGTTGGGGCCAAAACTAACTTGTTTATACTTTTTATCTTTTTCTATAAGTTTCTCGAGTTGTTCATCAGACTCAAGTGTTACTGATTTCTTTTTATATTTAAGCTTCATGCCTGTTACCAAATGCGATTTATCGTCTTCACTTAGTAAACTTTCTAATTCAGTAATAGCTTTAGACAAATGTTTCTCTAAAAACATCTCTCTAAAACCATCTACTTTTTGTGCAGCCTCAATTAAGCTTTTATACCAATAAATTAACTCTCGGTTTACATTTTTAGGATCTGCATTCCATTTTACTTGCCTTAATAAGCTATTCGTTTGTTTTTGCAACTTATTAAAGTTTTGCCAAAGATTTTGAAATTCATGTTCCACGTGGAACAAACCAAAATCTAAAAAGTTACGTCTTGCCTTTGGTACACTCCAAAACCAATCAAAACTTTCTGGAGTAATTAACTGTACTGGTGTTAACCTCGAAACATCAGACAACTTGTTGGATATTTGCCCATCAAGCTTTAACAACCCATTTCCGTTTTCGTCTAACCCTATTCCAATATTTTTCTCTGTTTCGTCCTGCATAATATCTGCGTTTACCGCTAAATAGTTACTGGACGTTTTTAACAACTCTAATCGCTTGTTCGTTCTAAACGATTTCGCTCGGCTTAAATAAAACACAGATTCTAGAATGCTGGTTTTACCGCTACCGTTTGCCCCATAAAAAACGTTTACGTCTTTATGAGTATCGATATGTGTTTGTTCGATATTTCGAAAGCCAGAAATTTTTAACTGTTTAACTAACATTCCAAATAACTGGCTTTTTTATTCTAAAGCTTCATAGGCATGACTACGTACAAACTCGACGCGTCATCATAACCTTCAATAAGTACACTACTGTTCGAATCAGCTAGCATGATCTTTACCGTGTCGGTTTTAATATTGTTCAATACATCAATAATGTATGACACGTTAAATCCAATCTCTAACGAATCCCCTTTGTAATCGACCGCCGCAGACTCTTCTGCTTGCTCTTGTTCAGGGTTGTTTGCTGAAACCAACAACTCACCATCGGACAAGTTTAAACGAACGCCTCTAAACTTCTCGTTAGATAAAATAGATACCCGTTGGAACACGTCTTTTAACATCGACTTGTCAGCAACAATCACTTTATCACCGCCTTGCGGTAATACACGTCTATAATCTGGAAAACGGCCATCAACTAATTTTGTAGTAAATACAAAATTCTGATCAGAAATTCGAATGTGATTTGCGCCGATATGTAACTTGATAACCGCGTCATCATCTTCCAATAAGCGAATGATCTCTAAGACCGCTTTTCTTGGCACTATAACTTGTTTCTGCTCAGAAACACCGTTGGTTACTGACTGCTGTGCAAGCGCTAACCTGTGTCCATCTGTGGCAACCGTGCGCATTATATTTGGCTCAAGTTCAAATGACATACCGTTTAAGTAATAACGAACGTCTTGGTTTGCCATCGAAAAGTGGGTACTTTCAATTAGCGCGCGAATTGTGTGACGAGTAAGCTCAATTTCATCTGCACTGTCCCACTCTTCCAAGTTAGGATAATCACTAGCAGGCAAAGTAGATAAACTGAATCGGCTCTTACCTGCTTTCACGATTGCAGAATGACCGTCTACTTTAAACTCGATCTCTGAACCGTCTGGCAGAGAACGACATATATCAAATAGCTTTTTAGCCGGAACGGTAATCGCTCCCGCTTGAATAACATTATCAGGCGCAGTCGCAGCAACTAATTCCACTTCCATATCGGTACCGGTTAACTTAACTTCATCCAACGAGGTTTCAATTAACACGTTAGACAAAATCGGAAGTGTGTGTTTGCGCTCAATAGCCCCTGACACTAAGGTTAATGGTCTCAACAATGCTTCTTTACTAATTATAATATGCATCTTAAATTCCCACTATGAAGACAAAATTCGGATTAAATTTTGAACGTCTTCTTTTATTTCGTGACTCTCTTCTTTTAATTCTTTAATTTTTCTACAAGCATGTAGCACGGTGGTGTGATCTCGACCACCAAACGCATCACCAATCTCAGGCAAACTGTGATTGGTCAACTCTTTCGCTAATGACATTGCTATTTGTCGTGGTCTTGCCACTGAACGACTGCGGCGTTTAGATAATATATCAGCAACTCTAATCTTAAAGTACTCTGCCACCGTCTTTTGAATGTTATCTATCGTCACTAACTTATCTTGCAAAGCTAATAAGTCGCGCAACGCTTCTTTAACAAAATCGATTGTGATCGGTCGCCCTGTAAAATTAGCGTTAGCAATTACGCGATTTAATGCGCCTTCCAATTCACGAACATTTGAACGCAATCGTTTAGCAATGAAAAACGCGACTTCTTCTGGCAGCTTAATACTGCTTTGATGTGCCTTTTTCATCAGTATCGCCACACGAGTTTCTAATTCGGGTGGCTCTATTGGAACGTTTAATCCCCAACCAAATCGACTTTTTAAACGATCCTCTACACCGTCAATTTCTTTTGGGTAACGGTCAGAGGTTAAAATAATTTGTTTATTACCTTCTAACAAAGCGTTAAAAGTATGAAAGAACTCTTCTTGTGAACGATCTTTTTTAGCAAAAAACTGAATATCATCAATTAAGAGTGCATCTAAACCACGGTAATAACGCTTAAACTCTTCAATCGCATTATTTTGTAATGCTTTTACCATATCTTGCACGAATCGTTCTGAGTGCATGTAAACCACTTTGGCGTCTTTTTTATTCGCCATAATGCCATTACCTACAGCATGTAATAAGTGAGTTTTACCTAAACCCGTACCGCCATATAAAAACAGTGGGTTGTATGCATTGCCAGGGTTATCAGCAACTTGCATTGCTGCAGCTCTTGCTAATTGGTTACTATTACCTTCTACAAAGCTGTCGAACGTATAAGAGTCGTTGATGTTCGACTTGTGAGTCGACTTTGTGGGCACAGCTGCAGGTTTTGCAAGTGTCGGTTGAGTTACCGTTTCGTTCGGCTTTGCCGCAACTGAACTCGATTGTGTGGTGAGAGATTCTTTCGAACCGACATCAAACTTAACGCTTGGCACATTACCAGGTTGACCAAACTGATTTAATAAATCAGTAATGCGATCCATGTATTTGTCTCTAACCCAATCCAATACAAAACGATTTGGCGCAAAAAGGGTAATAAACTGTTCGGAGCTGTGAACCTGAAGAGGTCTGATCCACATATTGAACTGTTGTTGCGACAACTCCTGTTCCAATACCTGTAAACAGCTTTGCCAAAGAGACTGATGCACTGATGATCCTAAAATGATGTACGGTTATAATTATTGTTAAGCTTTTAACAGGGTTAAAAGCCAAAAGCGCCGCTCATTATGCCTTAGAATTATCCACAAACTCAATAAAGAAATGCGATAAAAAGAAAGAAACTTAAATTAATCCTTGAGCTGCTTTTATCCGTGGTTTAAAAGCCAAAAATGCGTATTGGATATTCACTCATAAGAATTTTTAATGTTGCACTCAAGTTTGATGTTTTTAGTGCTTTTATCCACATTGAACTGTTAAAAACATATATTTATGTTGATAACTTTGTGAGTAGGATTTTATTTGTATGATCGGGTTGACTATTTTCCGTTCCATCTATATTATTCGCCGTCCTTTTTTGGGGCCCTGCAGGGGTCGCGACCTGCGGGATAATTTAAAGTAAACATTAAACCGATCGGATGGATTTAATATGAAACGTACATTTCAACCTAGCGTATTAAAACGCAAACGTACTCACGGTTTCCGTGCTCGTATGGCAACAAAAAACGGCCGCCAAGTTTTAGCGCGTCGTCGTGCTAAAGGACGTGCTAGTCTTTCTGCATAATTGTGAAAAGTTACTCTTTTCCAAGGGAGTTACGTCTGTTAACTCCCTCACAATTCTCTCGAATTTTCGATCATCCTATTAAAGCGGTTTCAGACCACTTCACTCTCCTAGCCAAATTCAACAACGAACAATCTCCTCGTCTTGGTTTAACTATTGCCAAGAAAAAAGAAAAGACTGCCGTTGGCCGAAACAGAATTAAACGCATTATTCGAGAAAGTTTTCGTTTAAATCAACATAATCTGCCCAATATTGATATAGTAGTGCTCGCTCGAGACCATATTGGTAAAGCTGATAACAAACAACTGCAAAGACAGTTAAATAAGTTATGGAAAAAAATAGCTCAACGCTCGGAAAACTCTTTAAAAAAATAATTAGATTTTATCAAATTCTAATTAGTCCACTGTTTCCGGCAAAATGCCGTTATTTTCCTAGTTGCTCTGAATATGCCTTAGAAGCAATTGATCAGCATGGATCGATAAAAGGTGGTTGGTTAAGTTTAAAACGTATTTTAAAATGCCACCCACTTAGCAAAGGTGGATTTGATCCTGTACCAAATTCATCGAAGTCAAACTTAGATAATAAAGAGAAATAAATTCAATGGAATCTCAACGTTCGTTATTAGCCATTGGCTTAGCTTTCGTAACTTTTTTGTTGTATCAACAATGGGTTATTGACACGACGCCTACTCCAGAACAACCTGTTCAAACTACAGAACAATTTTCAAATCAAATAGATGGCAACAACAATCTGTCAGCCGTTGCTCAAGACTTACCGAGTTCAGATTCAAAAATTGCTGAAGTCACCAAAAAAGCCAATCAACAACTTATCAAAGTAACTACTGATACTTTGGAAGTTTTAATTGATACCAAAGGCGGCGACGTTGTTTCTTCAACTTTGTTAAAACATAACGCTGAACACTTATCGGAAGAAAAGTTTGTATTATTAACGCAACAACCAACGACCTATATTGCACAATCTGGGCTTATCGGTCGTCACGGACCTGATGCATCTAGCAAAGGCCGCCCTGTTTATACAGCTTCAAAAAACGAGTGGCTATTAGAAGGTAATGAGTTAGTTGTTCCATTATCATTTGTTACATCTGATGGTCTACAAGTAACAAAAACATTTGCTTTTGAACGTAATAAACACTCAATCGACATCTCGTTTGAAGTGACTAACACTTCAGCAAACTCGTTAGAGGTCCAACCGTTTTATCAATTAAAACAAAGTATCGCTGGTGAAGAGTCAAGCATGATGATGCCAACATACCGTGGTGGTGCTTATTCAACAGCTGAAGAGACGTACGAAAAATACGACTTCGAAGACATGCAAGACAACTCACTAAACAAAAACACCTTAGGTGGCTGGGTTGGCATGATCCAACACTACTTTGTGAGTGCTTGGGTGCCAAATAAAGAGTCTCTTAATAATCTATATTCACGTGTTGTTGGTAATAACCAAGCCGCTATTATTGGTGTTAAAGAGCCAGCTATTATCGTAAATTCTGGTGAAACAGTTTCAGCCAACGCCACGTTATTTACGGGACCGAAAAACCAAGCAGAATTGCATGAAATTCACGACACGCTTGATTTAACCGTCGATTACGGTTTCTTATGGTTTATCAGCCAAATCTTGTTCTCAGCGCTTGTTGCAATTTATGGCTTTGTTGGTAACTGGGGTATCGCTATTATCATTATCACTATTCTAGTGAAAACATTGATGTACCCACTGACTAAGAAACAATATGAGTCGACCGCTAAGATGCGTGCTCTGCAGCCAAAAATGGAACAGTTAAAACAACGTTACGGTGACGATAGACAAAAGTTTGGTCAAGCAACCATGGAGTTATACCGTAAAGAAAAAGTAAACCCTATGGGTGGTTGTTTACCATTGCTTTTACAAATGCCTATTTTCTTGGCCTTGTATTGGGTGTTCTTAGAAAGTGTTGAATTACGTCACGCACCATTTGGCTTATGGATCACTGACCTATCAGCGAAAGACCCTTACTTCATCTTGCCTGTTTTGTTTGGTGCATCTATGTTCTTGATGCAAAAGCTAACACCAACACCAAGCATGGATCCAATGCAACAGAAAATGATGTTGTGGATGCCGGTTATTTTCTCAGTGTTCTTCCTTTGGTTCCCTTCTGGATTAGTACTGTACTGGTTAATTTCGAACGTGATATCAATTGCCCAGATGTTAATAATCTATCGTGCTATTGATAAAAAAGCCGCTGCGAAAAAATCGTAAAGTTAGCAAAACACAGTTAAAATAAAAAGCGACCTACTTGGTCGCTTTTTTTACATCAGGAACGATGGAATATCGATGATACAAGGACGTAAAATTCATTGATAACATCAGGACGATAAAAAATCGAAAGCAATTGGACATAGAATTATTCAATAACCACAATTCACTTAACAAAATTAAGACTATTTAACTGGAACAAACATGACCGTACTTGCCCACACCAATGAAACTATTGCTGCTCAAGCAACCGCACCTGGCAAAGGTGGTGTAGGTATTATCAGAGTCTCAGGCCCTTTATCTGCTTTAGTTGCAGAAAAAATTCTGGGGAAATGCCCAAAAGTAAGATACGCAGATTACCTATCTTTTAAATCTTTAGATGGGGAATTGTTAGACCAAGGCATCGCATTATTTTTCAAAGGCCCAAATTCTTTCACCGGTGAAGATGTATTGGAATTACAGGGACATGGTGGGCCGATAATTCTTGATATGTTGTTGCAAGAAATCACTAAAATTGATGGCATTCGTTTAGCGCGCGCCGGTGAATTCTCCGAGCAAGCATTTTTAAACGATAAGATAGATTTAGCACAAGCTGAAGCTATCGCCGACTTAATAGAAAGTAATTCAGTACAAGCAGCAAAATCTGCAATGCAGTCGTTACAGGGGGAGTTTTCTAACAAAATACACCACCTTGTTGAACAAATGATCCGCCTGCGTATCTACGTCGAGGCAGCCATTGACTTCCCTGACGAAGAAATTGATTTTTTATCCGACGGCAAAGTAGAAGCTGACTTATTACAAATCATTGCAGAATTGCAGCAAGTCCAAAAACAAGCAAAACAAGGCGCCATTATGCGTGAAGGCATGAAGGTTGTTATCGCAGGTAAACCCAATGCAGGTAAATCATCACTACTTAACGCCTTGTCTGGTAAAGAGTCAGCCATAGTTACAGACATTGCTGGTACAACTCGTGATGTTTTAAAAGAGCACATTCATATTGACGGTATGCCACTACATATCATTGACACAGCAGGCTTACGTGAAAGCCCAGATAAAGTCGAACAAATAGGTATAGAGCGTGCGTGGCAGGAAATTAATCAAGCAGATAAAGTACTTTTATTAGTGGATGCTAGCACTAATGACAGCACAGATCCGCAAACCATATGGCCCGAGTTTCTGGAAAAGTTACCTGCCAATATGCCAATTACAATCGTAAGAAATAAAATAGATCTTGTATCCGATCAAAACAAAGATCTTTCTGTCGCTGGCGAAATTCCAATATTGTCTATATCAGCGCAATCAGGTTATGGTATTGATAGGTTAACTGAGCACCTAAAAAAGGCTATGGGTTATCAAGGTACTACTGAAGGCACCTTTATGGCTCGAAGAAGGCACCTAGAAGCACTAGAAGCGGCAGCCAAACACTTAGACACAGGTAAGGACCAGTTGCAGTCTTTTATTGCTGGTGAGATATTAGCGGAAGAGTTACGCTTATCACAGCAACACCTGAATGAAATAACGGGAGAGTTTAGCTCAGATGATCTGCTCGGCCGAATTTTCAGTTCGTTTTGTATCGGAAAATAAAGAGTATTGAAGCTAACATGATCACAATTATTGTAGGCACAGAAACAGGTACTGCGGAATACGTCGCAGATGAAATATTAGAGTTATTGGAACAACATCAGTTAAACGCAGAGCAAACTTTAACTGTAGATCCTAATCAACTAATAAACTCTACTACTTGGCTTATCTGCACTTCTACTCATGGCGCAGGTGATGTGCCTAACAACTTACATGTATTTCAACATTGGCTCACGCAGTCAGATATTGACTTGTCAGAGGTAAACTTTGGTGTAATAGCACTTGGGGACTCAAGCTACGACACGTTTTGCCAAGCTGGAGAAAAACTTAGAGCGGATATCTTAAAATTAGGTGCAACAGAGATATTTCCAATCATAAAAATAGATGCAATGGATGATGAGTTACCCGAAGAAATTGCATTAGAAAAGCTTAAAAACTACGTTACACAACTTAAAAACTAAAAATCCCACATTATTTTCATAAGGATCTGAAAAAAATTTAGATCCTTACAAAATTTATTTCTATTAACACTCATAAAACATATCTGACGATAAAATCACCTGATCACAATTAACCCGCAAGTTACTAACATATTAACAACAAACTCATTAACTCAATCCGTAGGGTGTGTATAAGATCGTTAAGATCTTCTGATCTAACTGATTGTATCCAGGATATAACTATTGACGCGATATTGCTTGTGGATAAACAGCCTAGTTATATGCAGGTTAATACCGTGTTGATCCAAATTAGATCACAAGTTAGATCTCTAATAAGGATCTGAATTAAATAGAATTAATTAACTTACTAACACAAATTCAAAACCTAATAGTAATAACAATAAAAGATCTTTAAATAGATCTTATATATATAAAGCGTGTAACAGGCTAATACTTCAAACAGTACATTGTGTATTAATTAACCGTTTCAATCCGACAAAAAGCAAGATAGAATACGCGCCCTTTTAAAAAGGATCTTTTTCAAACCATATTTTATTAGCTGAGGTATTAATGATCTTTTCAGAAACATTTGATGTGATAGTTGTTGGTGGTGGACATGCAGGTACAGAAGCTGCTTTAGCGTCTGCGCGCATGGGCCAAAACACATTGCTATTAACACATAATGTCGACACATTAGGTCAAATGTCATGTAATCCAGCAATTGGTGGCATTGGAAAAGGTCACTTGGTTAAAGAAATCGACGCACTAGGCGGCTTAATGGGCTTAGCTGCTGACGCTGGTGGTATACAATTTAGAACTTTAAATTCTTCTAAAGGCCCAGCTGTAAGGGCAACTAGAGCACAAGCGGATCGTCAGCTATACAAAGCATTTGTTAGAAACGCGTTAGAGAATCAAAACAATCTAAAAATATTCCAACAATCTTGTGATGATCTTATTGTTGAAAATGACACCGTTGTTGGTGTTGTTACTCAAATGGGATTAAAGTTTAAAGCCCGTTCTGTAGTACTTACGGTAGGCACATTTTTAGGCGGTAAGATTCATATTGGTTTAGAAAATCATTCTGGTGGTCGTGCTGGAGATCCACCATCCATCGCATTAGCCGATCGTTTAAGAGAATTACCATTTAGAGTTGATCGCTTAAAAACAGGTACACCGCCAAGAATTGATGCGAGAACTATCGATTTTTCAGTAATGCAAGAGCAACCGGGTGATACGCCGACTCCATATTTTTCTTTTATTAGTGAAAAAGGAAGTCACCCTCAACAAATTCCTTGTTTTATTACTTACACGAACGAAAAAACCCATGATGTTATTCGTGGTGGCCTAGATAGATCGCCTATGTATTCAGGTGTTATCGAAGGTATTGGCCCAAGATACTGCCCATCAATCGAAGATAAAATTGTACGTTTTGCCGATAAAGATAAACACCAAATATTTATTGAACCAGAAGGTTTAACAACGCATGAGGTTTATCCAAATGGCATTTCAACCAGCTTGCCTTTTGATGTTCAAGTTGACTTAGTTCACTCAATTTCAGGACTTGAAAACGCTCACATAACTCGACCTGGCTACGCTATTGAATATGATTATTTTGATCCTCGAGATCTGAAACAATCATTAGAAACTAAGTTCATAAGTGGGTTGTTTTTTGCTGGCCAAATCAACGGTACAACAGGTTATGAAGAAGCTGGTGCACAAGGTCTTATTGCAGGTACTAACGCAGCGTTACGTTCGCAAGATAAAGAGTCCTGGTCACCTAGTCGCGACCAAGCATACACAGGCGTATTGATCGATGATCTAGCGACCTTAGGAACAAAAGAACCTTATCGTATGTTTACCTCTCGAGCTGAATACCGTTTGTTATTGCGTGAAGACAATGCAGATATTCGCCTAACGGAGAAAGGTCGCGAGTTAGGTTTAGTATGTGACAAGCGTTGGCAAGCATTTAACGAAAAAATAGAAAAAATTGCGGTAGAGAAACAACGTTTAAAATCAACTTGGATCCATAAAGATCACGTAGCCGTTGATCAAGTTAACGCGTTACTTAAGAATCCAATTAACCGCGAAGCGAGCTTGGAAGATCTTGTACGTCGTCCAGAAGTTAGATACGAAGATTTAATGAAAATCGAAGGTATTGGACCTGCATGTGATAATGAGCAAGCGGCTGAACAAGCTGAGATCCAAATTAAGTATCAAGGTTATATTGATCGTCAACTGCAAGAAATTGCGAAACAACAAAAACATGAAAATACGATCTTACCAGCGGACTTTGATTATGCCTCAGTCAGTGGTTTATCAAATGAAGTGGTTGCAAAATTAGTTGATGCAAAGCCAGAAACGCTTGGCCAAGCCTCTCGGATTTCCGGCATAACACCTGCTGCTATTTCATTGTTGTTAGTCTACCTTAAAAAACAAGGTGCATTAAGAAAAGCTGGGTAACGCGTTATATAATTGCGATTGCTTAGAAAAAACGTAAATTTCAAATTATCGCTAGGTATGACCCAAATAGCTGGTTATACTTTAGCGATAATTCACTACGACCATCCACTGAAATACTATGCTGAAAGTTAAGTTAACTAACTTAATCAATCAAACAGATCTCGATATTACAGACAAACAAGTCGACCAATTGGTTGCTTATGTCGAATTATTAGACAAATGGAATAAAGCGTACAACCTAACGTCTGTTCGTGATCCAAAAGAGATGGTTGTTAAGCATATAATGGATAGCCTTGTTGTAAGTCCGTACTTACAAACTGTAGAAGGTATTGCTGATAATTTTATTGATGTTGGTACAGGGCCAGGTTTACCAGGTATTCCCTTAGCCATTATTAATCCGCAGAAAAACTTTACTTTGTTAGATTCACTAGGCAAACGGATTCGATTTATAACTCAGGTGAAACATGAGTTGAAGCTGAATAATGTAACGCCTTTGCAAAGCCGAGTAGAAGATCATCAAGGTGAATATGTTGGTGTTATTAGTCGCGCATTTGCATCAATATCGGATATGGTGAACTGGAGTCATCATTTATTACACACCAAAGGTAAATTTTTTGCATTGAAAGGTCAGATTGACCAAGAAGAAATTGAAGCTTTACCGAATTTTGTTAAAGTTGAGCAAACACATACACTACACGTTCCGGAACTAGTAGGTGAACGTCATTTAGTGTTATTGAGTAAAGCGTAAGCAAAGTCTGAATGGATCGAGGATAACGTGGCAAGAATAATAGCAATAGCCAATCAAAAAGGCGGTGTAGGAAAAACCACTTCAGCGGTTAATTTAGCAGCTTCAATGGCCGCTACGAAACGTAAGGTTTTATTAATTGACTTGGATCCACAAGGTAATGCCACTATGGGAGCTGGAGTCGACAAGTACGAAGTTGAGTGCAGCGCTTACGATTTGTTAGTTGAAAATACACCTTTTGAAGATGTGGTTGTGACTGACACTAGCGGCGGATTTCACTTAATTGCTGGTAATGGCGATGTTACTGCTGCCGAAGTAAAAATGATGGAAATGTTCGGTAGAGAACTGCGTTTGAAAAATGCTTTGGTTAACGTGAAAGACAAATATGATTTTATCTTTATCGATTGTCCACCTTCCCTGAACATGCTTACCGTAAATGCAATGGCTGCAGCCGACTCTGTTATTGTACCGATGCAATGCGAATATTATGCGTTGGAAGGCTTAACAGCGTTAATGGATACCATCAGTCAATTAGCTAGTGTGGTCAATCCTGAATTAAAAATTGAAGGGATTTTACGAACCATGTACGATCCTCGAAATCGCTTAGCCAATGATGTTTCAGAGCAATTAAAACATCACTTTGGTGAAAAGGTGTATCGTACCGTCATTCCTCGTAATGTGCGATTGGCTGAGGCGCCGAGCTTTGGTGCACCTGTTATGTATTACGATAAATCTTCATCTGGTGCTAAAGCCTATTTAGCACTTGCGGGCGAAATATTGCGTCGCTCTGAGAAAACAAAAGCTGCTTAAATTTATAGGAATATTATGTCTGCTCGAAAACGTGGATTAGGTCGTGGATTAGATGCCCTGCTCGCGACGCAATCAAATAAAACTTTAACTTCTGAGTCTGAAGCTTTAAGTGCAAGTGTTGAGACTAATGCTGGATTAGCTAAATTACCTATCGAGCAGCTGCAGCCAGGTAAATACCAACCTCGTAAAGATATGTCGCCGGAAGCGTTAGATGAACTGGCGTCTTCAATAAAATCTCAAGGTGTGATCCAGCCAATTGTTGTTCGTCCTGTTGGCGATAGCAGTTATGAGATCATAGCTGGTGAGCGCAGATGGCGAGCGTCTCAAATTGCAGAATTAGATTTGGTCCCTTGCATTATTAAAGATGTTCCAGATGAAGCTGCTGTTGCGATTGCGTTAATAGAAAATATTCAACGTGAAGACTTAAATGCTATGGAAGAAGCCATTGCATTACAACGCTTGCAGGACGAATTTGAATTAACGCACCAAGAAGTGGCAGATGCTGTTGGTAAATCAAGAACGTCAGTAACAAACTACCTTCGTCTGAATAAATTAGAATCTGACGTAAAAACGTTAATGGAACATGGCGATTTAGAATTTGGCCATGCAAAAGTGTTACTTGGTTTAGCCGGTGATGAGCAGATCATGGCGGCGCGTAAAGTGGTGGCAAAAGAATTAACCGTCCGAGAAACAGAAAAACTGGTTAACACTATTGCCGAAGGTGAAAAACCTAAAACGGAAAAAGTAAAAGATCCCGATGTCAAACTTTTGGAGCAACAATTAGTTGAGCGACTCGGAGCAAATGTTGAAATTAGCTACAATCGTAAAGGCAAAGGTAAATTAGTCATTTCGTATGCTTCACTCGATGAGCTTGACGGTATTATTGCCCACATCAACCCAAACCAAGAAGACCAATAGGTTTTCTTGGTTGTCTTTTATCACATCCCAATAAATTTGTTTAATTCCTAATCACACTCTAAATATATGATTGTCATATAATTTCTTCTTTACGTTCTTCGCCATATAGTTGTCATAATCATTTAGAATAAAAACTTTAAGTGTAAACATAAATGGAATAATGACGGCTACATAATTCCATGTTTTTCATAATGTTATAAAACTATATTTTCGTATAAGCACTTAATTTTTCAGTAAAAGTTCCAAAATGGTGCATCTTTATTTCAAACTTGTCGTTAAATGACTACATTTTTGTTCGACGCGCCGTAAATCGAATAAATAATTGAACGTAATCAACATACTTGGCAAAGCTTGCATTAACCTCATTAGCAAGTATAATTTCGCCGGTTTTAACACCCCGATTTAAAATTGTACAAACAGGTTAATTTAAGTGAGTAAATCGTTAGCGAGTCGATATCGGCAAGCCGCATTAAAAGGCGTATTACTTCAAGGGGTGGTTGCAATTGTAATTGCACTTATTGTTTTTATAGGTTGGGGAGTGACTGCAGGAGCATCAGCAATGGCTGGTGGTTTGGTGTCGGTACTCCCTAATTTTGTATTTGCTTTGTATGCATTTCGCTATGTAGGCGCGTCAAAGACAGAGCAAGTATATGCCTCAATCAAACGAGGCAATGCGTTAAAGTTTTTGCTAACTATTTGTTTTTTTACACTAGTATTTAAGTATTTTTCAGTCATGGCTATGCCATTTTTCATCTGTTACATACTGGTGATGTTCTCACAATGGTCGGCACCGATTTTTTTTAATCATTAACTTTTAGGATAAAACATGGCTGCAGAAGAACTTACTCTATCTGGCCATATTCAGCACCACTTAACGAATGCAAAGATGTGTTCGACCGATGCCGGTCTAGCCTTCAATAAAGCATGCGCAGACAGTGGGTTCTGGACATGGCACGTAGATACGCTCGCATGGTCAATCGGTTTAGGTCTTATTTTCTTATGGATCTTCCGTAGCGCCGCTAAAAAATCAACCACAGGTGTCCCTGGCAAATTTCAATGTTTCATTGAGATGATTGTCGAGTTTGTTGGCGACAACGTTAAAGACACTTATCACGGTAAAAGCAGTTTAATTGCTCCACTTGCCCTAACAATTTTTGTTTGGGTATTTTTGATGAACTTAATGGATTTAATCCCAGTTGATTTCCTTCCTGCATTTGCTGGCTTTGTTGGCGAAACGGCGTTTGGGATGGATAGTCATGACGTTTACATGAAAATCGTACCAACTACTGATATCAATTTAACGGCTGCTTTGGCGATTGGTGTGTTTATATTAATGATCGGATATTCAATTAAGATCAAAGGTATTTCAGGCTTTATCGCAGAACTAACGTTGCACCCGTTCAGCTCTAGCAACAAATTGGTTCAAGTTATTTTGATCCCATTTAACTTATTGCTTGAAACGATTGCATTAGTAGCTAAACCGTTCTCACTAGCATTACGTTTATTCGGTAACTTATATGCCGGCGAACTAATTTTCATATTAATTGGCGCAATTGGTTTAATGCAATTACCATTGCACTTTATTTGGGCAGTGTTCCACATTCTAGTAATCGTATTACAAGCATTCGTATTTATGATGTTAACAATCGTTTACTTGAGCATGGCCAGCTCTGATAGCCACTAATTTTAATATTTATACTTTAACTTTAAATTACACTTAAACTTTGGAGAAAAAAATGGAACTAGTATTAGGTCTTAAATATATTGCTGCAGCTTTACTAATTGGCTTCGGTGCAATCGGTACAGCAATCGGTTTTGGTAACATGGGTGGTAAGTTCTTAGAAGCTTGTGCTCGTCAACCAGAATTAGCACCTTCACTACAAGTTAAAATGTTCATCCTAGCTGGTCTTATCGATGCGGTAGCAATGATCGGTGTAGGTATCGCAATGGTATTGTTGTTCGTATTCTAAATCTTACTTATCGAATCGAATAACTTACTATTTAAGATAAAGGAGGAGCGGTTGTGAATTTAAACGCCACTCTTATCGGTGAATTAATTGCGTTTACGGTATTCGTATGGTTCTGCATGAAGTATGTATGGCCACCGTTAAACGGCGCAATTGAAGAACGCCAAAATAAAATAGCAGATGGTCTTGCCGCTACCGAGCGTGCTGAAAAAGATCTAGAACTTGCTCAAGCCAAAGCGGCAGAACAGTTGAAAGAAGCGAAAGCTCAAGCAGCTGATATCATTGAGCAAGCCAAAAAGCGTGCAACACAAATCGTTGATGAAGAAACTCAGAAAGGCCACGATGAGCGTGAAAAAATCATTGCTCAAGGTGCTGCTGAGGTTGAAGCTGAGCGCAATCGCGTGAAAGAAGATCTTCGTCATCAGGTTTCTGTTTTAGCCGTTGCTGGTGCTGAGAAGATTATCGGTAAAGAAATCGATGCGTCTGCTCACAGCGATATCTTAGACAAACTTGTTGCAGAACTATAAGCGAGGAATAGAGCTATGTCGGAAATGACTGCAATCGCTCGTCCATACGCTAAAGCTGCGTTTGATTTCGCTGTTGAAAGCGGAGCAGTAGCCCAGTGGAATGATATGTTGTTATTTGCAGCGGAAGTTGCAAAAAATAATGACATTAAACAATTCTTGGCTGCTTCTCAGTCACCGGAAGTTACTTCTGATTTATTTATCAAAGTATGCGGTGAACAACTGAATGAAAAGGGTCAAAACTTTGTAAAAGTCTTGGCCGAAAATGGACGTTTAGTTGCCCTTCCTGCTGTGGCGGAAAAGTTCGAAGAACTGAAAGCACAGTATGAAAATGAAATTGAAGTAGATATTACTTCAGCAACAGAACTTAGCGATGCGCAAACTACATCATTAGTAAACGCATTAGAAAAACGTCTAGCACGCAAAATTAAGCTGAATTGCAACATTGATAGCAACGTAGTTGGCGGATTGTTAATCAAAGCGGGAGATACCGTAATTGATGCAACACTTCGTGGAAAACTAGACCGTCTATCAACTGTATTGCAATCGTAATTGGGGATTTGAGCATGCAACTTAACTCAACTGAAATCGCCGAACTGATCAAAAAACGTATTGAACAGTTTGACGTTGTCAGCGAAGCTCGTAACGAAGGTACTATCGTATCTGTAACAGATGGTATTATTCGCATCCACGGTCTTGCAGACTGTATGCAAGGTGAGATGATCGAACTTCCTGGTAGCCGTTATGCTATCGCATTAAACCTAGAGCGCGACTCTGTAGGTGCGGTAGTTATGGGTCCATATGCAGACCTACAAGAAGGCACAAAAGTAAAATCTACTGGCAAAATCTTACAGGTTCCAGTAGGTAACGCATTATTAGGCCGTGTTGTTAACACATTAGGTGAGCCTATCGACGGTAAAGGTCCAATCGACGCAACTGGTTTCGAACCAGTTGAAAAAATTGCACCTGGTGTTATCGAACGTCAATCGGTAGATGAGCCAGTACAAACTGGTTATAAATCTGTTGATGCCATGATCCCAGTTGGTCGTGGTCAGCGTGAATTAGTTATCGGTGACCGTCAAACAGGTAAAACTGCGTTAGCAATCGATGCCATCATTAACCAGAAGAACTCTGGTATTAAGTGTGTGTACGTCGCTATCGGTCAGAAAGCGTCTACTATCGCTAACGTAGTACGTAAGTTAGAAGAGCACGGTGCATTAGAAAACACTATCGTTGTTGCGGCATCTGCTTCTGAATCTGCGGCTTTACAATTCTTATCAGCATTTGCTGGTTGTACTATGGGTGAATTCTTCCGTGATAACGGTGAAGATGCACTTATCGTATATGATGATTTGTCTAAGCAAGCAGTAGCTTACCGTCAAATTTCATTGCTTCTTAAACGTCCACCAGGCCG
>JABXID010000213.1 GCA_013373245.1 Gammaproteobacteria bacterium | reverse complement strand
TTTCGAGTTTCGAGTTTCGAAAAATGGTAAACGGCTACCCCTGAAACTCAACGCTTTTTGGCTTTTACTTACAACTAGTGGCGCAGCCATTCTTACAGCTTATAACTATTAGTCTTTGCTTTTCCTCGCTGCTCTTAACTCGCAACTGCTCGTACTTATAGCTTACAGCTTAAGACTTGCAGCTTTGCTTTACTCGTACCTCGACGCTCGCCACTCGCGGCTACTTTGCTTTTACTTACAACTAGTGACGAAGCCATTCTTACAGCTCAAAGCACACTACTCTTTCGGTTTCTTCGCGGAAACCCAAAGATTGATGGTTCCTTCTACTACGACAACATCATTAACGTCGTAGGCTTTGACCGATACAGGTAAGTCTCCTTCAACCCATTCATTATTTGGCAAAACGGCCTCGCAACGAATATCAGAATCCGCTTTTGCGGTATAGTCCAGAGACATACCTTTTGGTATCCAGCGTAAATGTTTCGGAATGGATGCTTCCGCCATAAACCCCATCGCCATTTCCAAACCATTACAAATTGCGATTACGTGCATGGTGCCGATGTGATTTTCAACTTTTTTACGTTTTTTTATAAAGCAATGACATTCACCAGGCTCAATTTTGGTAATAAGAGGCGACATCGTTTTAAAATAAGGCGCACGATTGGCAGCATACATAGTGAAAAGCTGTTTACCAAAAGGGAATTTTTTCAGCTTGTCGTACATATTTAATACGTAGTTTTTCGACATAGTTTTATCTCTGTTGATATATTATTTAAGATAAAAGTTAACACATCAGACCAGTCAACTCTAGAGGCAATTATCGAGCTTTTGACACCTCTAACGAAAAAGCGCCAATCTGAGATTAGCGCTTTTTTGAAGAATTTGCGGATGACGAACTAAAATTTATAATCGTGATAATCCAAACAAATTTTCACTTCTTGTTTAGAACCTAAAATCACAGGCACTCGTTGATGTAGCTCGGTAGGTTGCATTTCTAGGATATTTTCACTGCCCGTAGATATTAATCCACCCGCTTGCTCTACTAGTAACCCCATAGGATTGGCTTCGTATAATAAACGCAGCTTATTCGGTTTTGTTGGTTCATCTGTGTGTGCTGGATAAGTAAAAATACCGCCTCGACACAATATTCGATGCACATCGCCGACCATACAAGCTATCCAACGCATATTGAAGTTTTTGCCTCGAATCCCGCCTTTACCATCCAAGATGTCTCGAATATAGCGTTGCATTGGGATTTCCCACTTATGCTGATTCGAGCTATTGATCGCAAACTCTTGTGTTTCTTCAGGAATTTGAATGCTTTCTTGAGTCAGCAAGAATGAACCGTGTGTTTTATCCAAGGTAAAAAAGCGCACCCCCTTACCCGTAGTTAACGCCAAAATCGTTGATGGACCATACATAACATAACCGGCAGCCACTTGATTAACACCGGGTTGTAAAAAATCTTGCTCGGTGATGGGTTCACCAGCCATTTTTTCTTCTGGTACTGGCAAAATAGAAAAAATCGTACCGGTTAAGCTATTAACATCAATATTCGAGCTACCATCTAACGGATCGAACGCCACTAAAAATCGACCGCCATGCTCACCTTCGACCACAAAATCTTCTTCTTCAGAGGCGATAGCACGCACAAACCCCGACTCCAACAACATATCTTTTAATAGTTGATTAGATAAAACATCGAGTTTTTTCTGGGTTTCACCTTGAATATTTTCGTCCAATGTTGATCCCAAAACGCCGGCCAAATCCGCCTGACCGACACGAAATGAGATGTCTTTACACGCCGCCAAAATAGTTCTAATCAAGGATATTAAATCCAGTTCTACACCGTCTTCTCTTAGTACCGGAGCGAGTCTACGCATTATATTTTGCCTTATATATCAAAGTGACATTCAAAAGTTGAGGTTAGATTACCTTTGGTTCACGTATTCTACCCGAATAAAAAATAACTTACAGGCGGATTGTAATAAATTTTGTAATATTACATGCGGCATTACAAATGAGAAAATTGAATGTGATGATTGATCGCAACCACCTAACCTTTACCTAAAATTTAGAACTGTTCCTCATGCTTTTGCTAAGTTCACACCAATAATCTAGTATTTAAGGTAAGTGAAGTTCTATTTTTTGGTTCAAATGATAAAACGTGTGCTAATCCATATCTTGCTTCTGACATTGTCTTTTCAGCTCCTAAGCAAAGAGCTGTTGGTTGGCATCAATGAACGAAATATTTATCGTTATCAGCAAAATGGAGCCTGGGCCGGTATTGATGTGGAACTCATCCAAGCAGCAGCTCAACATGCCGGTTATAAAATAGAAATCATTGCCATGCCTTGGGCTCGAGTTTTAGAAAGCCTTAAAGATGGCAAAATAGATGTCACATTAGCCGCGGCAAACTCATCGGAACGCAGTCAATACGCGCACTTTTCAAATCACAACTTTCGGGCAAGTCATTACGTTTTGTTCGTCAGAAAAGAAAAGTTACCTTTATTCAGTAACGTAAAATCACTTGCTGATATTATCGATACTAACGCCAGCATAGGGGCACTTAGAGGCGCTATTTACTCGACTGAACACTATGCCCTTCTTAAAAGCACTGAATTTCAAAAGAAAATAGTACTTATCGATAATGATCAAAGCCTTCCTCTGTTAGCACTTAAAGGTCGTGTTGATGGTTATATCGACTCAGACATTGAAGGCAAACACTATTTATCTAACTCGTTAACAAACCAACAAAAAATAGTTCCACTTATTACTATAAACCAAGGTGCGCAGAGCAATACCCATCTAATGTTTAGCAAAAAAACCGTTTCAGAAGTTATGGTCAAACAATTTGATGAGGCACTCTACAATATTCACAAAACGGGACTTTACAACAGCATAATTGAAAAGTACTCCTTATTGCCTGGTCAATAAGTGCGCTTGTGAATACTTTCTAGCTATCCACAAATTTGTTTTATCAAGATTACTCATTCACATGCCGGGTTTTCTAGGGCACACTCTGTCTAAACTGTTGGTAACAAACAGTACTAAAACGATAAAAGCTCAAGAATTGAATTTAAGGAACTATAATCATGCGCGCTCTTTTTATAGGGTTAGTTACCCTGTGTATGTCACTTCATTCGTTGGCTAATACGAAAACCATAGAAGAATTTGCCCAAGGCATGACACCTGCCAAAGGCTATTTCAATTTTTATTACGACCAGCAAAATGACAAAATTTATTTAGAAATCGACAAACTAAACCAAGAATTTTTGTTGCAAACCTCAATGCCACAGGGGTTGGGTTCAAACGATATAGGATTAGACCGAGGTCAACTCGGCAATACGCGTGTTGTACAGTTTGAACGTTATGGAAACAAAGTACTTTTAAATCAAGTAAACACTTACTATCGAGCGCAATCCTCAAATAATGCGGAAGAGCGCAGTGTAAAAGAAGCCTTTGCCAAGTCGGTTATTCAAGGTTTTACTGTTGAGGCAGAAACAGAGGAAAATGTATTAATCGATTACACCAACTTCTTGTTGAGTGACGTTCACGGTATTTCTCGGACGCTAAGCAATACCAAACAAGGTTCATATTCTGCAGACCCAACTCGAAGTGCGGTTTACCTTGCCAACTCTAAAGCATTTCCTAAAAACACAGAGCTAGAGTCAATTGTAAGTTTCAAAGGCTCTAAACCGGGACAATTTGTCAAAGATATCGCACCAGACCCATATAATTTAACGGTACATTTACATCACTCATTGATTGAGTTACCCGATGACAACTACACACCTCGTACTTTTCATCCCTTTTCAGGTTATTGGAGCATAGAGCACAAGGATTATGCCGTGGGTTTAGATGACAACATGGACATCAAGTACATTCCACGACATCGCTTAGTCAAAAAAAATCCTAACGCTCGAAAAAGCGAAGCGGTAGAGCCCATTATTTATTACCTCGATCCTGGAGCTCCAGAGCCGGTACGCAGTGCCTTATTGGATGGCGCACGTTGGTGGGCTGAAGCGTTTGAACAAGCTGGCTTCATCAACGCATTTCAAGTAAAGATGTTACCTGAAGATGCCGACCCAATGGATGTTCGCTACAACACTATTCAATGGGTACATCGCGCAACACGAGGGTGGAGTTACGGAGCATCTGTCATCGACCCAAGAACTGGCGAAATAATAAAAGGTCACGTGACTTTAGGTTCATTAAGAGTGCGTCAAGACTATTTAATTGCCCAAGGTCTTACCGCACCATTTGACAGTGAAAACACCGATACCACAGCTATCAAAGAAATGGCTCTGGCACGAATACGCCAATTATCGGCCCATGAAGTTGGTCATACTTTAGGGATAGCGCACAATTTCTCAGCGTCGGTAAACAACCGCGCATCTGTCATGGATTACCCGCACCCGTTAGTCGAGATAAAAAACGGTAAAATTGATTTATCAAATGCTTACGATGACAAAATTGGCCAATGGGATAAATACGTCATTCGATATGGTTATTCAGAATTTAGCGACAAAACAAAAGAGGCCGAGTTTTTATCGACATTAGTTACAAGCGCCAAACAACAAGGCCTGCTATACACCTCAGATCCAGATGCTAGACCACTTGCTGGCTCCAGTCCTCACGGACATTTATGGGACAATGGTGACGATGCAGCATCGGAACTGCTACGTTTATTGGAAGTACGCAAGTTAGCACTTGATAACTTTGGGCTAGATAATCTAGCCACAGGCCGAACCATTTCAGATCTACAAGAAATCTTAGTACCGATATACTTGTTCCACCGCTACCAAACTGAAGCCGCCGTGAAGTTAATTGCAGGACTCGATTACCAATATGCAGTAAAGACCGACAATAATGGCTCGCCAGTGACACAGATAGTAAGTGCCAAACAACAGCAAAAAACGCTCTCAGCTTTATTACAAACAATGACACCAGAAACGTTAGTCATCCCGGATCACATTGTCAGTTTAATTCCGCCAAAAGCTTACGGCTCGTATCGAAACCGCGAAAGCGCGCCATCAAAAACCAGCATCACATTCGACCCTGTTGAATTGGCAAGTGCCGCTGCGCAACACACGTTAAAAAGTTTGCTGACGCCGGCTCGGTTAAACCGACTAGCGCAACAATCCGCCATGGATACTGATATTTTCTCTGTCTCTGATTATCTAGATCAAATCATCGCTTCTACGATAAAACCAGAACCTGCAAAAGGGTTAGGTGCATTGGTACAACGTCGCGTCGCGGCATTAACCGTTGAAAATATGATGACAGTTTTACTAGATGATAAAACATCGGTTGAAGTTAAAGCGACACTGTATGCTCAACTTGATAGTTTAACTTCATGGTTGGAAAGCTCGGCAAATGACGATGAGATTTACCCGCTAATTAATCATCATTTATCTTGGTATTTCGAACACAGAAAGTGGTTACCAATTATCAAACCAACAGCAATGCCACCGGGTTCGCCGATTTAGAAAGTAACAAACAAGTCGTTCAAAACTTTAGAAAAACACGCGGCAACATGCTATGTTGAGCGTGTTTTTTTATTGCCAGTACAAGTTACAAATCACACAATGCATATTCATATTCTTGGTATTTGCGGTACCTTTATGGGCGGTATCGCCGCCATCGCCAAAGAACTCGGTCACAAAGTCACAGGTTCCGATCTCAATGTTTACCCACCTATGTCAACACAATTAGAAGCTTTGGGTATTCAATTGACACAAGGTTGGGACGAGTCGCAATTTGACTCCGAGCCCGATATCACAATTATTGGCAATGCTTTATCTCGCGGTAACCCTGCTGTGGAATACGTATTAGCACGCAAATTGCCCTATACCTCAGGGCCAGAATGGTTAAAACAACATTTATTAAAAGACCGTTGGGTGCTTGCGGTATCTGGTACTCACGGCAAAACAACAACCAGTAGCATGCTGGCTTGGATACTGGCGGATGCCGGATTTGATCCGGGTTATTTGATTGGCGGCGTGCCGGGCAATTTTACTGTATCAGCAACCGCTGGCTCTAACCCATTTTTTGTCATTGAAGCTGACGAATACGACACTGCTTTTTTTGATAAACGTTCCAAGTTCGTGCACTACTTACCAAACACGCTGGTAATGAATAATTTGGAGTTTGATCACGCCGATATTTTTAGCGATATCGAAGCAATAAAAACTCAATTTCATCACGTCATTCGCATAGTACCAAACAATGGTTTGATCCTAACGAATGCCGATGACCCAAACCTAACCGAAACCCTAGAAAAAGGCTGTTGGACACCAGTACAAAATGTTCATTGCACCTCTGACTTTGAGTCAATTGCAACGAGTACTGGCTGGCATGCCAAGCTCAACAACAATTCTTTGGGCTTAAAAGATGGTGCTAACTTTGACGTAGTTTTTGCAGGTAAACCTCAAGGCAACATCAATTGGACACTTACCGGGCGACACAATGTGAACAACGCATTGATGGCAATCGGTGCGGCACGTCATGCAGGAATCGATATCGAAAGTGCCATATCTTCACTGAATCGCTTTAAAACCCCTAAGCGCCGCATGGAGTTATTATCAACAAAACATGAGATTCATATATACGATGACTTTGCCCACCACCCAACCGCTATCGAAACTACATTAGCAGGGCTAAGAAATAATGTGGGTAAACAGCGTATTATTGCGGTAATTGAACCTCGTTCAAACACCATGAAAATGGGTATTCATAAAGATACTTTAGTTGACTCTTGGCAGCTGGCGAATATGGTCTTTATTCACCAGAATGATGTAGATTGGCAAATCCCAAATAATACCGCGACTGTATACAATAGTGTTGATAAAATTGTTGAACAAGTGGTTGAAGTTTGCCAACCGAATGACCATATCGTGGTGATGAGCAATGGCAGCTTTGCAGGTATTCACCAGCGTTTAATTGATGCCATTGACCACAAGTTCACATCATGAACCTTGAGTCTGTAGGCAAGTCACGTCGCAGATAAACGAATAAATAACAAAAGGTAGACTATGTCTAATACGCCGCTGAGTGAACACTTTTCGGAACAAGTAACCATAGGTATCACAGGCGCATCCGGCGCTCCCTATGCGATAGAACTGATCAAGCAACTGTGCCAAGCGAACTATCAAATCTTTGTTATTTTTTCTTCGGCAGCAAAAGTGGTGTTTAAAACTGAAATTGAATTGGACGTACCAGGCCACCCTCAAAAAGCCAGCGACTTTTTTACCGACTACTTCGAAGCTAAACCTGAACAAATCCAAGTCCTTGGTAAAGACCAATGGTTTTCACCACCAGCCTCAGGCTCTGCCGCTCCAAAACAGATGGTGATAGTGCCGTGTTCGACTGGCACCCTTTCAGCTGTAGCCCACGGAACATCCGATAATTTGTTGGAGCGCGCCGCCGATGTGGTG
>JABXID010000047.1 GCA_013373245.1 Gammaproteobacteria bacterium | reverse complement strand
TGATGAAATTGACTTAAGAGCCAACTCTTTACTTAAGGCTTTGGCCATGTCTCGCGCTTGTTTAACTTCTAAGGCACGCAGAGCTTTACGAGTAAAAAACGCTGACTCTAACGAAGCAAACTCAGTTAAACCTCCAGCTCGACTTATAACACTAGCTAAATCTTCGCCTTCATCTACAGTGTAAGCCCCTGGATACTTAACTTCGCCTCTTAACGTAACAGTAAGCTCATCATTCCAGTTAGGTTTTTGGAAGATATTCACAACATCTCTAGGTTTTAAAACTAAAGAGCTATCTTTTTTTAGGGTAAAACTCTGTACTAAGTCTAATGGCATATGTTTTGTAGATACAGAACCATCCTCAAGATAGTAGGATCTAGATACTTCACCTTTCATTAAGTTCGCCGACTCTGTTAAGCCTCCTGCGGCAGCGAGTGCCTCTCTTAAAGAGGCTTTTTGAGGTAAGGGATAAGTACCTGGAAACTTCACCTGGCCTGTTACCTGAATGAGTGGGGAAAATTTTCCAGCTCTAGTAGTTTCTGCTAGGATTTTGTTAATAGGCTTTAATAGTTCATCACGACTCAATTCCTTTGTATCTAATAAAGCCTTTTGCTTTTCTGTAAATGAACCAGTTTGTAAAGAGTATAGATAATTATACTTTGTATCGAAACCCGACATTGCTGCAAACTCAGAACCTATACTATCAATCTCCTCAAATTCAAAACCTATACTATCAATCTCCTCAAATTCATAAATACTATTATCAAACCTGTTAAAAAATAATACTAAGTCCCCAGGATTCAATGATATGGAGTTTCCAGAAAGTAACTCCTTTGGGCTGAATTGATTCACCACATATTGGTCTAACGTGTCCCTTGTCAATACAAGTGCATAATTAAGATCAGTGTTAGTTAAAAGGTCAGATTTATTAGAAATTAAATCAGAGAGGACTAGGCCTTGAACCCATGCATATGTGGTAGGACGAGCTACAGATCCAGCAACATAAACAGCGTCCTCTACAACCTGAGAAGCAGGTAGCACAGTGATATAATCACCATTTTCTAGCTTACTTTTTAAACTTGCTTCATCTCTTAAATTGAGCTTTTTTAAAGTCCGTTGAAAACTATCACTAAACCGAGATAACAAAACATGATTAGGATACGCTTCAATGTCTAAGCCGCCTGCCATATCAATTAAATCAGTTACACTTTCAGAGCCTAATAATTCATAAATAGCTGGGCGCCTTACTTTACCGTCTATAGAAGCTTGTTTTCCTATCGAGTCTATAAAAACTACATCGCCTTGTTGTAAACGTATATCATTCGAAACGTCGCCGAAAATAAATAAATCATATAAGTCAATATTGGCTACTGTTTTACCAGCCCTCTTGACTTCAATTTTCCTAAACGACCCCACTTCGTTAGGCCCTCCACTTATAAACAGAGCATTGGTTACAGTAGATAAACTAGATAAATGATAAGCTCCTGGTTTTTTAACTGCACCAATAACATAAACCTGTATACCACCTAAGTTCGAAATAGACACTGCGGATTTAATACCGATCATTTTGTTTTTTACGGTCTGTTCTATGTAATCCTTTAATTCACTGTAAGTCAGTCCTGCTACTATTAGGGGTTCAAGGCCTGGTATCAATAACGCTCCTTCATTATTAACTACTGAAGTGAATTGAGATGACTCTTTACCAAATAGAGATATATTAATAGAATCTCCTGGGCCGACAACATAATCTGCAGGTATTGGAATACTTCCGTTAGGTAAGAATGCATCTTGATTTTGCTCAAAAAACTCTAAGCCAAATGGCTTGAGCTTTGCAGGTTCGTTATCGTCTTGCTCTTTAAGGCTCAGCTCAGAAACAGGCATTTGGTCAAGATAGTGATATTCAGGCTGTTTTTTAGTATTTCCATCTGTATTTTTCTGTTCAGTAGTATTTCTATCTAACATCGAATGCAAGTCTACCCCCATCTCCTTAGCTATTTTCTGTTGCTGAGATTTAGGTAACTTTTTAAACATTTCAATCTGCGCAGCAGAAGGTTTTGCAGATATTTGTGAGAAAGCAGTAACGCTGAATAGTAATGTGAAAAGTACAACTAAAGTACGTGCAATATGATTTTGAAACCTAAACATGCAGAGTATTCCTTGAACTCTTAGGGAAAAAACAATCAGCCGAAGATTGTAATACGTCCAGATTAATTGCGCACGTATATTCTGAATTTTTTTAAATAAAGGCTGATTTCGGACTGCGAGTTGCGAGTTGCGAAAAGCATAAGTTGTAAGAAGAAACTGGAGGGCTTTGCTTTTCAATACAACTGGTGGCGAAGCCATTCTTAAAGCTTATAGCTTTTATTTTTCCTCGCCACTCGCAACACGCACCTTGCTCTTAAAACACCATCTTGACCCCAATTGATGGAATTGGACTTGATGGGAATTGGTACTCTTCTTCTCGCTCAGTGTAGTCTTCGTTGTAGTCGTAACCTTCTAACGATTGTTGGCCGTATAAGTTGAGTACTTCAAAATAAACATCGGTATCGTAGCCGAACCACTCTGTCTTATAGTCTAAGCGAACGTCCAGGCGGTGAAACTCTTCTAGACGCTGTGAATTAAACTCACCTTCAATAGGATCGTAAAACAACGGCTCGTCTTGACCTTCTACGTAAACCGGTGCCGCACCGGTAATTGGGGTATAGAGTGAGCCGCTTTGCAAGCGCCAACGCCCACCTAACTGCCACTTATCGTTTATTTCATAGTTGGCAACTAAGTTAACAATCCAAGGTAAATCAAACTGATAATTAAATGATTCGTCGGTAATTTCATTGACGCGTTCCGTTTTACTGTAGGCGATACTCAGCCAGCCATACCAATTTTCCGATATCGCTTTGTTAACCAAAAACTCGATACCATAAGCTTTGCCGGTACCTTCATTTAAGTAATTATCTTGAGCGGCGGCTGAATCGTTCAAGCTGTCTGTTTGCGCAGCAGGGTTAGCGACAATTAAGTCGAACATTTCTTTATAATAGGTTTCTAATCGCCATGCCCAATCAGACGCGCCCTCGTATTCCAAACCAAAGACATAATGCTCTGAACGCGCTAGCTCTAAATCAGGTGCGCCAAAGGTGTCTGATAAATATTGATACTTTCTAAACCATTGATGGTGCTGACCATAAGCAACCTTAAGTTGATAATCGTCGGTAAAACTCCATTTAACTGCGACTCGAGGCTCTAAAAATTGTTGATCATTAAAATCGTTTTGATTGGCTGAAACGCCCAGTTTAAAAATCCAGCTTTCAATGATGTCCCAGTCAAAATCGGCAAACGCTGTGACAAAATTGATATCAAGATCTTCTGTCTCTGTTTCAACCGGCGCAAAGTAGGACGGCGGACACACTTCAAATTCGTTGTTACATGGCTGACGTTTACCGGTTACAACATATTTTATATTCTGCTGCGTTAAGTCCAAACCGGAAGTAAGTACACCTTGCGAGAAGTCTTGAATGTTTTTTACTTTGGCTAAGTAATCAACCGTTGTTGCATCAACATCGATAATT
>JABXID010000180.1 GCA_013373245.1 Gammaproteobacteria bacterium | reverse complement strand
TAATCGTTCAACCTTTTTCTGTTTTTCGATCGACTTAAAGTCACTAACCAGTATTGCGCATGCCTGTCGCGATTCCCGCCATGGTATACATTAACAACTGTTCGTATACCGGATGCTCAGGCGTTGCTCGTAAACGTTTCAACGCTTCTATCTGCATTAAATGTAAAGGTAACAAATACGGTTGACGTAACTCAAACGAGTTCAAATTCCATTTGTCTTTTTCCAATGATTCTTTTTGCTCTAACAGCGTTAATACCGTCTGTTCGTCTTTTTGCAATTGACTACGTAATTCATTACCTAACGACTGTAACTCTGGCTCTACTAACGTTTTGTCGTAAAGTTCAGCCACCAGCACATCCGATTTTAAATACACCATTTCAGTTAATGAAATACGCGCTCTAAAGTACGGCCAACTGGTCATCATCTCTTGCATCAAGGCTTTGTTTTTGCCTTCTTGGTTAGCAATGGCGTGTCCCAGCCCTAACCAACTTGGCACAACTAAGCGGTTTTGACTCCAAGCAAATATCCAAGGGATCGCACGTAATGACTCAATGCCACCATCTTTTTTACGTTTCGCCGGCCTAGAGCCTAGCGGTAAAGCCGATAATTCTTGTTCCGGTGTCGCTTGTCTAAAGTATTTTACAAAGTCAGGGTTACCTTGCACATAATGACGGTATTGGCTGCAACTTTCTTCCGCCATAGTATCCATTAACTTACGCCATTCAGGTTTTGGCGCTTTTGGTGGCAATACCAAACTTTCTAAAATTGCGGATGCATATAAATGCAAACTGCGAACGGCTAGGTTTGGTAAACCAAATTTATAGCGAATAGTTTCACCCTGTTCAGTGACACGCAAACCACCGTCCAAAGTCCCCGGAGGTTGCGAAGAAATCGCATCGTGCGCAGGGCCGCCCCCACGTCCAATCGTGCCACCTCGGCCATGGAACAATTTCAGCACTATGTCTTTTTCTTTAAACACCTGGACTAAGGCTTCTTGCGCTTGATATTGCGCCCACGTCGCCGCTAATACGCCGGCATCTTTTGATGAGTCACTATAACCTATCATCACATAATGCTGGCCATTACATCGTTTGGTGTAATCGCCAAACGACAATACTTTTTTCATCACGCCTGCGGCATTGTTTAAATCATCTAACGTTTCAAACAGTGGCGCGATTGGCATGTCCCATTGAACACCGTGTGCTTTCATCAACAGTTTAACTAACAATACGTCGCTAACTTCACTGGCCATTGAAATGATGTAAATGCCCATCACATCTTTTGGCTGCTTGGCAATCATAGCGAAGGTGTCTAACACTTCCTGACTGTCAGCTGTGAATTCAACATTTGGAATGAGCGGACGATTATTCACTAACTCTTGACTTAAAAACTCAACCCGTTTCGCCTCATCCCAATCCAAATAGTCGCCTAAGCCTAAAGCTTGAGTGATTTCAGAAATTGCTTGGTTATGGCGCTCACTGTGCTGACGCACATCGAGTTTTACTAATGAAATGCCAAACGCGTGAATTTTTCGAATAGTGTCTAAGATCAAAGAATCCGCAATTCGAACTAAACCGTGTTCGATTAAGCTATCGCGACATTCATTAAGTGGTGTTAGCAGCTCTTCACAACTTTCTATCGCACCTTGAGTTTTACCTTCTTTAAACAATTCAATGCTGTGTTCAAGTTTCTTAATGACCTGACGCATTTGGTAACGATATGGACCTATGCCATCTAAGTCAGCGTCGTGCAATTCATTGGTCGCCCTTGACATCGATAGTTCTAAATAAAGATCTTTAAAGTCTTTGAGATACAACTCGCTTGCCATTAAGCGGGCGTTTAGAATAGCTTGTTCACTAAGCTCTGCTGTAACAAATGGGTTTCCGTCGCGATCACCGGCCATCCAACTTGCCATTGTGATAGGAGTTGCGTCGATAGCAATCGGCTCGCCTGTAATTTGTTTCGACAAATCATCAAGCTCGCGCATAAATTGCGGTACCGCAGACCACAGGCTGTCGGCAATCACTTCAAGTCCCCAACGAGACTCATCTAAAGGCGTTGGGCGCTCTTGGCGAATTTCATTAGTAAACCAAGCCTGCTCAATCAATTCTGCAATTCGAGTATGATCGTCTGGATTATTTTGCAACTCATCGGCAATTTGGTGATATTTGTGAATAAAGGTACGGCGGTTAATTTCAGTTGGATGCGCCGTTAAAACCAATTCTATATGCAGTTTTTCCAGTGCCTGTTTAAAGGTGTCTTTATTAACATTGCCAACTTTTTCAGCCAGTGCAGTTAAAGGATGTGGCAATTCAAGTTGTTCTAAACCTTCTTCGCTAACTGTGTATTGTTGTTCTGCAATATTCGCCAGGTTCAAAAATTGACTGAATGCTCGAGCATAAACAATCATGTCCTGTTCACTGCAATGACTGAACAATTGCTGAAGTTTTTCAATAACTTCCGCTTCATTAATTTTTGCATTTCGGCTTAATAGCCGAATGTGTTCGATTTTATCGACCCATTCTTCACCTTGCTCTACGGCAATTGTGTTACCAAGCAAAGTACCTAAGGCTCTTACATTATTACGCACAGCTTCTAACATGAGGACTCTTCCATCTTGTTAAGTGTTTAAAATTAAAATAAGCTTTGAATTTCAACGTCTGACAACGACGACCAGTTAAAACTTAAACAAATTAAGTTTGATTAATCTAAAGTATCGCACTTATAATTTAAAATATATATAAACTAATAAATGTATAGATTTTTATTTATACAACTATGTCGGTACATGTTAAATACAAAGAACACCCCATCGATTCGCCAACTTCAATTGTTTTCAACATTAGTTGAACATCAGAGTATTTCAAAAGTCGCGGAGCTATTGCACATATCACAGCCTTCGGTGTCGATTCAACTCAAAAAAATGGCGGAACAACTAGAAACCGAACTTTATACCATTAGTGGCCGTAAGGTATTTATCACAGAGGCCGGCCAAGCCGTTTATCGAGCCATTCAGTCAATAGATACGACATTTAGCAATTTACAAATAGAGCTCAATGCTTTTAAGGGCTTGCAAGCAGGAACTTTAAAGATTGCGGTTGATTCCACTGCGCAATATTTGATTTCAAAAGTGTTAAGCCCATTTTGCCATCGTTATCCCAAAATCGATGTGCAACTTACCATCAATAACCGTCAAACCATGGTGAAACGGCTTAAAAGCAATGAAGATGATTTCTACATATTAAGTAACAGTCCGGCAGGCGTGGATGTGATCCAAATGCCATTTATCACCAACTCATTAGTGGTTGTGGCCAATAAAAAGCATGAACTAACACGACAGCCACATATTTCATTAAACCGCTTACAGCACTATCCTTTTATTCTGCGAGAACAAGGGTCTGGTACACGACAACATATAGAAAGATTTTGTAAATCCCACAACATCAAGCTCATTGAGCGCATGACCATTCAAAGTAATGAAGCAATTAAACAATTTGTCGCAGAAAATATCGGCTTAGGTATTTTAAGTCATCACACTTTGAACCAAGGGGAAAGTTCAGATTTGGTGGTATTAGACGTCGACAACTTTCCGATTAACAGTCAGTGGTACATTATGAGGCGCACGGAGAGAAAGCTGACGTTATTAGCCTCTACTTTCGATGATTATATGCAAAACGAATGGCAGTTGAAATCTTGAGTAGGCGAAAAACAAAAAACGAGACATCATGTCTCGTTTTTTAATTGTATTGTCTAAGTTATTAAAACTAGGCTGCTGGGCAGCTAGATGGCGTAACGGAATCTACTGTAATTTCATTAACAGGTACATCGGCTCTGCCACCTGAAACTTCAGTTTCAACCGCACCAATTTGCTCAATCACGTCCATACCCGAGATTACACCACCAAATACAGTGTAACCCCAACCATCAGAAGCGTTTTCTGCGTCTAAGAAGTCATTATCATCCAAGTTGATGAAAAACTGGCTGGTTGCTGAATGTGGTGCAGAAGTACGAGCCATAGCGATACGACCGGCATAGTTTTTAAGGCCGTTACGTGATTCACTTTCAATTGGGCTCATCGTTTCTTTAGCTTCTAATCCACTCGTGAATCCACCTGACTGCACCATAAAATCGTCGATTACGCGATGGAAGATCACACCGTCGTAAAAGCTATCATCAACATATGCTTTGAAGTTTGCAGCGGTTGTTGGAGCATAAAGTTCATCTATCGCTAACTCTACATTTCCTAAGCTAGTGACCATCGTATAACAAGTATAATCACCTCGACTAACATCAATAGCCGCCGTAGCATCGTCTTCTAATACCGGATAACGAAAGCTAACTTCTTTATCAACAATTGCTTCGGCAGCTGTTGGACAAGATTGTGCGGTTACTGAGTTAATTACGGCATTCTGATTAGGTAGGAATGAAAAACCGTCTCTAGAGCTTACCTGTAATTCTGAAATGGTATCAACAACATCCATACCTTCAACAACGCCACCAAATACAGTATATAAACCATTTAACTGGTCATTGTCCTGAACGTTAATAAAAAAGCCTGACGTAGCTGAATCTAAAGAATTGGCATTGCTCAAAGACATTGCGATTCGCCCACGGTAGTTCAATAAACCGTTGTTTGCTTCACTTGAAATCGCTGCGTTTGCTGACTTACTTTCTAAATTAACATCGTAAATACCAGATTGCGCAACGAAGTCTTTAATAACGTTGTGAAACAAAGTGTTATCGTAAAAACCCTCAGTTACATATTGCTCAAAGTTTGCAGCGGCAATAGGTGCGTGTTTTTCGTCTAGTGCTAAGGTGAAATCACCATAATTAGTGTTAACGCCATAACAAGCGTATTCGCCATCGCTTAAATCTAAATCACGCGATGTATCTTCAACTTGGTACGTTGATATAGTTGTTTTTTCATCGTCGGAACATGCGGCCAATCCCGCAACAATTAATGCACTGACTAAGGTAGTTTTTAAAACGTTAGACATCGAAACCTCAAAGAAATGCGCTCTAGTCGTTACTAGCGCTAATTGGATTAATTATTAGCGTGGCAACATACCACGATAATAAGTTGATAAAAATATTACTCGGCGAGTTTATACCACTTCTTTTCAGCGATTTGTATCGTAGACTTGTAATCTATTGTAATCGAGGTGAAGTTTTCATTGCGCTATGTGTCTATTAAATAGCGACGAGGAAGAGAAAAAGAATTCTTATAATGAGTAAAAAGCGGCGCAGGCGCCGCTATAAAATTTTACTTTAAATTACTGTTCAGTAACTTGGTATACAGTGACCGAACCGCTTACCTCATTACCTATGATAATTAGTGGATTACCATTTGGACTGTCTGATGCACTAACAAACTTGATACTTTCAGGACCTAAATCCCCCGCTTGCGCTACATTTGTGCAATTCATACCTTCCGCTTCATCACAAGGATTGTCTAAATCATCGTCCATTTCATAATCAACATCAAAGTCACGATTGTTTTTATGAGCGACAAACGCAACACTAAACGGATTAGTTACATCGTAGACAAACAAATCACCAGAGCGTTCAGAACCAATAAATGCGTAAGTACGGTCTTCAATCATACCAACTTCAACCGCTTCAGGCTCACCACCTTTATCATCAGAACGGTTGTCACCTTTGTTTTCAGTGTGTGCGGCGTTGAAATATTTACCTAAAATGGCTGAAGAAATTTTGCCAAAATCATCACCTGAGTCATACACCAAGTTGATGTTTTGATCCCAAATTGAAAACGAACGAGCGCCATATGCGTATAATTCTTCATACTCGTTGTTGCTATCTGCATCGCCAAGAACCGTAGTCACTTTCAAACGACCTAAACCGTCTGAATCACCTGACTTGTCATAAACACTTTGCAAACCAGTCGCTAATGTCATGTTCATTTCATCAGGATCTACAATGTCTTTTACACGAACCTCTTCGCTATATGCGTCGTAATCACGAGCATCACCTTCGTTGGCTGAGATAATAAAGGTCGCGCCGTTCCATTGGTATGAAGTGATGGTATCAGGCTGATACATGCCTTTTAATCCAGGCACAGACTGAAACTTTGCAACTTCATCTTTATTAGTAAAATCAAGCTCATACATACCCCAGTCTTTATAACCTAGAGGTTTAACCTCTACCGTCATATCAACTAAATCGACCACACCAATGGCATTGTTTTCTTGTAAAGAAACATAAGCCATTTTACTGTCAGCCGACACCGTAATGTATTCAGGCTCTATATCCTTAGCCACTGTATTGCCAACAGGTCCCGCGAATTTTACGCCCATGTCAGCTAGTAACGTCATGCGCTCTTCTGGTGTGTCGTAATCTTCGGCCGCCAGTAAATCGCTAGAAAATACCATGTCATCGGTGAAGTTGATTTCAGATGCCGTATTAGCTGGCATGCCATTAGCTATATCAATTACAGAAATTGAACCTTCCGGATCAACAGAGTAATCAGTCAATGGTTCGCCTTCATTAGCAACCAATACTTTCATACCATCTGGCGAAAAAGTTACCATGTCAGGTAACGCGCCCACCTCAACAGCCTTTACAAAGGTACCGGCACCGCTTGTATCTAACGTGTAAAACAATACCGCACCGTTGTCGGTCTTTATTTCGCCCGCTACAGCAACAGCCAGCATGTCACCATGTATCGCCATCGAGTTTACATCGCCAAGACTTAGGGTAGAAGCTACATCTGATGCGTCAGTCACGCTTACAGAGTTTGGAAATGTAAATGCGGTTGACGTTAAACTTTCGTCTGCTACTTCTGATGCGACGGCAGTAATAGGCAGGTTTGCCAAACTGATCACTTCAATTTGATTAGCTGAACCGTTGATGGCAAACGCTGAATTTGAGCTTTTATGGAACTGCACAATTTCAGCGGCACTTTTACCATAAACACCTGAAGCGAATCGCCCTACTACTTCAATCGACAAATTACGCGGTAAATGTTTACCATCAACGCCATTCACACCATCAACGCCATTTGTGCCATCCGTACCGTCTGCGCCATCGATACCAGCGATACCTTGTTCACCTTGTTCACCTTGCTCACCGTCTACGCCTTCCAACTCACAACCTGCTAAGGCTGTTAGTACTAGAGCGGACAACAAACCAAGTTTAAATTTATTTTTATTAGACTTAGTTAAAACTGACATGTTTATTTCCTTGATACTCAATTGTTATTAAATGGATTTTTGCTAAAAATTAATCGAGCGATACCTTAGAAAAACAAGGTGAAAAACATGTGTCATTTTGATGAATAATCTATGAATAAAATCTTTTAAAATGACAAATTTAAGTCAATTTACTAGAGCAACAACAATTGTCGCCTTACCGATTGCCTCAGCTTCGCCCGCCATATCGTGATAAGCCTGTTTATTTCTATTAAATCAGGTTGTTTATTGGTGTCAGATCGCTTAGAATGCGCCGCCCTTATTTGAGGGATGTGTACTTTGTTCCTATTCGGAGTGTACACAAACTAGGGTTTTCTCTTGGTCGCGGGAGAAAACAAATAATATATTTAACAGTATTTTGGAGAATTCCATGTCTGAAGCTATTTATACTTTAGAAGCTACAGTTCGTACTGACAAAGGTACTGGTGCGAGCCGCCGCCTACGTCACGCAAACAAAATCCCTGCAATCTTATACGGTGCAGATCAAGAGCCACAACAAATCGCACTAGCGCACAACAAAGTTTGGCAAGCGCAAGAGCACGAAGGTTTTTACTCGCACATCTTAACTTTAGTTGTTGATGGCAAAAACCAAGAAGCGATCTTGAAAGACGTTCAACGTCACCCGTACAAGCAACAAATCTTACACTTGGACTTCCAACGTGTAGACGCTAACCACAAGTTACACACTAACGTTCCAGTTCACTTCGTAGGCGAAGAAGCTGCTGTTAAGACTGGTGGTACTGTTGCTCACACTATGACAGAACTAGAAATCACTTGTTTGCCTAAAGACCTTCCTGAATTCATCGAAGTTGATGTTGCAGGTTTAGAAATCGGTCAAACGTTACACATCAGCGACCTTAAACTACCAGCAGGTGTTGAATCTGTTGAGTTAGCTAAAGGTGAAGCGCACGACTTAGCAGTTGTTACGTTACACGCACCTAAAGGTGCTGCTGACGCAGAAGAAGAAGCTTCAGAAGAAGCGGATTCTGAATAATAGTTGAATTACTTACTTTATTGTGAGTACTGACATTCAACTTATCGTGGGCCTGGCAAATCCAGGCCCCGAATATAAAAATACCCGCCACAATGCCGGAGCATGGTTTATCGAAGAACTCTGCCGAAGCAATAACATCTCTCTCAAAAATGACCCTAAATATTTTGGTTATTCTGGCAAAATTTTCATTGCAGACCACGAAGTTAAATTACTGATCCCTACCACCTTTATGAACTTAAGTGGAAAGTCAGTTTCAGCACTTGCCAATTTTTATAAAATCAAACCAGAACAAATTTTAGTGGCTCATGACGAGTTGGATATTGATCCAGGTTTAGCCAAAATTAAGCAAGGCGGCGGCCACGGTGGTCACAACGGTTTAAAAGATATTATTGCTAAAATGGCCAATAACCGTGATTTTTATCGTTTGCGTATTGGCATCGGGCATCCGGGTAGAAAAGAACAAGTAACTGGTTGGGTGTTAGGTAAAGCCCCGCAATCCGACCAAGAAAAAATAGACGCAGCAATTGACGAAGCAGTGCGAAGTGTAGAAATTTGGTTCAAACAAGACCTAAAAAAAGCACAAAGTCGACTGCATTCATTCAGCGCTGACTAATCAAATATTTCAAAAATATAGGAACACCGTTATGGGTTTTAAATGTGGTATCGTCGGTTTACCAAACGTAGGTAAATCAACACTATTTAATGCATTAACTAAAGCTGGTATCGAAGCGGCTAACTTTCCATTCTGTACCATTGAACCTAACACGGGTGTCGTTCCTGTTCCTGACTTACGCCTAAATCAATTGGCTGAAATAGTTAAGCCAGAAAAAGTGATCCCAACCACCATGGAATTTGTTGATATCGCAGGCTTAGTAAAAGGCGCGTCGAAAGGTGAAGGTTTGGGTAACCAGTTCTTGGCTAACATTCGTGAAACTGATGCTATTGGTCACGTTGTTCGTTGTTTTGACGATGAGAATATCGTTCACGTTGCCGGACAAGTTAATCCGGAAGAAGATATTGAAGTTATCAATACTGAATTAGCACTTGCTGATATGGACTCGGTTGAGAAAGCTCTATTGCGAAATGCGAAAAAAGCTAAAGGCGGCGATGCTGACGCTAAATTTGAAATTAAAGTGTTAGAAAAAATCAAGCCGGTTGTTGATGAAGGCGGTATGGCGCGTTCGATTGATTTAACCAAAGAAGAGCTAGCAGCGATTGGTTATTTAAACTTACTAACATTAAAGCCTACTATGTACGTAGCTAACGTTGCTGAAGATGGCTTTGAAAACAACCCTCTTTTAGACAAAGTAAAAGAAATTGCAGAGCAAGAAAACGCAGTTGTTGTTGCGGTTTGTGCGTCTATCGAATCTGAGCTGTCTGAACTCGACGAAGAAGACTTGGCTGAGTTTATGGAAGATTTAGGTTGGGAAGAACCTGGACTTAACCGTGTTATTCGCGCTGGTTACGAACTTCTTAATCTAAACACTTACTTTACTGCCGGTGTAAAAGAAGTCAGAGCCTGGACATACACGGAAGGCTCTACGGCACCACAAGCTGCGGGTAAAATTCATACGGATTTTGAAAAAGGCTTTATCCGCGCAGAGATCGTAGGCTTTGACGATTACATTGCTAACAACGGTGAATCTGGCGCAAAAGACGCTGGTAAATGGCGCTTGGAAGGTAAAGAGTACATAGTAAAAGACGGCGACGTAATCCACTTCCGTTTTAACGTGTAAATTACTGAATATTTTAATATATAAGACAAAAGGGGGTTTTTACTCCCTTTTTTATTTGCTAATCTCCACGCACCTATTACGTGTTTAAACGGGACTTGATTAAGTAGTGAAAGTCTATACAGCACGCCAAGCTATCTACAATCGCAAACAAAACGTTGTGGCTTACGAGTTATTGTTTCGGGATGGACCTAACAATGTATTCCCTAAAGTAGAAACAAATTCTGCAACATCTAAGTTAATATTAGATAGCCATTTTAATCAGGGTATAGAGAAAATAACCTCTGGTAAACCCGCTCTAATCAACTATCCAGAAAAAGCTATTTTGGATGGCGTACCTACAGTTCTGCCACCAAATAAAGCAATGGTAGAAATATTAGAATGCGTGCCACCAAGCGCAGAAGTATATGAAGCTTGTCGCCAGTTATTCCACAAAGGCTACAAGCTTGTACTGGATGATTTTAAATATAAAAAAGAGTGGGAACCGTTTTTAAAGCTGGTTCGCCTCATAAAGTTTGATTTACGAGAAACCAGTTTTGCCGAAATTGAGTCACTGTTGCCTCTTCTTAGAAAGTACAAATCGTTGAAAATATTGGCTGAAAAAGTAGAAACTCAAGAAGAGTTTGATAAAGCAAAAGACTTAGGCTTCGATTTTTTCCAAGGATATTACTTTTGCAAACCCAATGTCGTAGAACAAAATGACGTCAGCGCCAACTTGTCAGTCATTTATGCCATGTATCAAGAAACGTTAAAAGATAACGTTAATTACACTAAACTTTCTCGCTTTTTTGAACACGATACCTCTTTATCTTACAAGTTACTAAAATTTATAAACTCCGGCTTATTCCCGCTAAGGGATCCGATAGGCTCTATTAAACAGGCACTGGTATACCTAGGTAATGCGCAAGTGAAAAAGTTTGTTAACTTGATCATCACTGCACATATAGCTGAGCAAAAGCCGCAAGAGTTAACCAATATGTCTATCATTCGCGCAAAATTTTGTGAATGCTTGGCGGAAAAAGTAGCGCCTGCAAAATCAGACGAAGCCTTTATCTTGGGGCTATTTTCCTTGTTAGATGCCATCCTCGACCAGCCTATGTGCGACATTGTTCGTCAATTACCACTAAGTGAAGAGGTCAGCGACGCTTTAATTGGTCACGAAAATGTACTTGGCAATATTTTAGGCGTGGTTAAATCATATGAATCAGGCAGTTGGACAGCGATGAGAAAATCTTCAGCCAGATTTAGAATTGAGCAAGAGATATTGCCCGAGTTTTATGCAACTGCGATTGAATGGGCAGATGAATATAAAAATATCAATGATTCAATTATTTAAAAACCTCTGCATTTGCAGTGTAACTTTTAAGCAAAAGTTCAACTTTTCAACAACAGTGAACAAATTAAAAGCAAACACGCTGTTTTTTACAAATTTCTTTCAAAAAGCGGTTGACGATAAGTGTCGTCATCAGCATAATACGCGCCATCGCTTGAGGCGGTAATCAAGAGTGGCTACGTAGCTCAGCTGGTTAGAGCACATCACTCATAATGATGGGGTCCCCTGTTCAAATCAGGGCGTAGCCACCAACTTCTTGATTATCCTACCAACCTTAAGTAACAGAATTTGCGGAAGTGGCGGAATTGGTAGACGCGCTGGATTTAGGTTCCAGTATCGCAAGGTGTGAGAGTTCAAGTCTCTCCTTCCG
>JABXID010000242.1 GCA_013373245.1 Gammaproteobacteria bacterium | reverse complement strand
TTTCGAGTTTCGAGTTTCGAAAAGCAGTATTAAACTCTCGACGCCCGAAGCAAAGCGTTCTCGTTCCGCGCTTCTCTACAACATATTTTTCAACGCATTGCGGATCAGCACTTCACTGCTTTCGCCTTCTACGTGAATAGATTTAACCGCTTTGGTTGCTTGTTGTGAACTATACCCTAACGAAACTAATGCAGAAACCGCATCATCAAATTCGTTATTCTTTTTACTGAGTAAAGGTGATTCAATGGACAGTTTAGGCGCAAAATCCGGCGCTACGTCAAGAGCTTTGATTCGGTCACGCATTTCTATTAACAATCGTTCCGCGGTCTTTTTACCCACGCCAGGCAGTTTAACTAAGGTTGTAACATCATCTTGCTCAACACACTGCACAAATTGCTCGGCGGTTAACCCAGACAAAATTGTTAAGCCGAGTTTAGGCCCAACACCATTTGCCTTTATTAGAAGTCTGAACAGACTGCGCTCTTGTTTAGAACAAAAACCATACAAAAGCTGTGCGTCTTCTCGCACTACAAAATGGGTATAAATTGTGGTTTGCTGGCCTTCTTCGGGCAGTTCGTAAAAGCTGGTCAACGGCAGTTGAACTTCGTAACCAACACCATTTACATCAATGAGTACATCTGGCGCCTGTTTGTCAGCGACATGTCCTGTAAGTCGTCCAATCATGATCTATTCTAAATTTGCGAAAAACACTGTGAATATACACAGTTAAATTGAAGAATAAAAGGGGTAATTTTAATCCGTGTAATAGCTAACTAAATTCTGAAGCTTTTCAGATTGCATCAGTTGCTTTAATTGTTTTTGGAAAGTAGCGAATGCTTTGTGATTATTTTTTGTCGTAAACGCTCGTCGGTTAAACTCATCATGGGGAATACTCGACAAGTGGAATATGTGCTCAACATAACCTTTCGATTGATAATATTTAAAAGCAGAATCACTTATAATGCCCACATCTACACGACTTTTTTCGATTAGCTTCAATATTGCAAGCTCCGTGGTTGTCTCGACAGATAGAAGCTCTCCACGTTTGATTTGCTCTGTTACACCTTTGTAATACAGGCCTGCCACCTTGCCAACCGTAACATTTTTTAAGGGTCGACCTTTAACGTGTTCAAATTTTTGAGTTTTCAGGGACACAAAATGATCTTTATCTTCAAAATAACCGTCAGACCACAAGTACTTGGTTTTGAGCTTGTCTTTGAACCAAGCCGGTACCGCGCCTAGCACAATACCGTCAAAATCGGGTCGAGATAACATAACATCAAGACGCTTTCTAGGTACGTAATATAATTGATAGTCAACGCCAGAATTTTCTTTAGACAGCAATTCGGCTAACGAAAAATAAAAGCCTTCATGTCTGTCATTATCGACAATGAAAGGGGGTTTTTGGTGATAGGTGTAAAGGTTAATACTTTCTGTACTATTCGCAAAACTTGAAAACAAACTATAGATAATTGCAAATACACAATGTTTTGAGAACAGTTTCATAAATACCTTTTATCTTAGAGGGTAAACAAACTACTTTACAGCTCTTAGTGTAGCTTAAATTTTACCTCAATCTTCGCCTTACCGTTTTTTTAGCAACGCCGGCCATGTTGATTAAACTTTGATTCGTGTTGCCGTGGCAGATCGCAACGGCTAGAGCATCAGCGGCATCGGCTTGCGGTTTACCATCGAGCTTTAAAATGTGTTGAACCATGTGCTGAACCTGTGACTTGTCCGCTGCGCCAGTGCCAACCACCGATTGTTTAATTTGTCTGGCGGAATATTCAAACACAGGTAGATGAGCTTGGGTGGCAGCAACGATGGCACTGCCTCTCGCTTGTCCGAGCTTTAGTGCAGAATCTGGGTTGTGAGCCAAGAATACCTGTTCAATCGCAAATGTTTGTGGCTGATATTGTTGAATAATTTCGGAAATACCACTGAATATAGTGTCGAGTTTAATCGATAAATCCTTGTCCGGCGTACGAATGCAACCACTGCCTACATATTGAAACTTTGCACCTTGTTGTTTAACGAGGCCGTAACCTGTGATCCTTGAGCCGGGATCGATTCCCAGTATAACTGTCATAATAGTTTTCTTTTAACTGTGGCTACGTACGCCAATTATCATCAATTATAAACAACCTGATTTTTACCTTGGCGTTTGGCGGTATATAGAGCGTCATCAGCTCGGGCAAACAAGGTGACTACCGTGTCGTCACTTTTAAATGTAGTAACGCCAAAACTCGCTGTCACCGGATGGTTTACCAATTCAATTAATTCTGGGTCTGTCGCTATCTTTTGGCGTAACTGCTCGGCCACTTGTTTGGTCGATTCCGGTGACACTCGATATAACGCAATAGCAAACTCCTCTCCGCCCCATCGAGCAGCGAAATCAGAATAACGAACAGAGCTCGAAATAATTTGGCCTATGCGTTTAAGGACTTTATCCCCCGTGCCATGACCATAGGTATCATTAACCGACTTAAAGTTATCAATATCTAAAAAGAGTAATGACGCTTGCAGCGCTTTTGTAGCTTGCGGTTTATTGTCAACTTTATGGTGTTCGCGAGCCAAGAAGTCCGTCAGTTGTTGATGTAAAAACGTGCGATTTGTTAATTCAGTCAGCACATCATGTGTCGCAAGGTACGTTAATCTCTCGTTGTAACGACGAACATAAAATAAAATAACAAACGTCACTACTAAGGTAATCAAAAGTGACATGAGTATGTTTAGATAAAAGACACGTGTGATCTGTTGGGTGAAATTATCAAATCGAGCCTCTACTAGCAGATACAAATCTAAATCTTCAATATAGGTTCGTCTCACTAAATACTGATGCCCTTCAAAGTCATATTCTAAAAGCTTTGTACCGTCGCCCATTAATTCAGAATACTTGGCTTGTAATTCCGGACTTTCAGAAATTGCTTCGAACTGTTCTTGATCATGTTCTTTGATCACCACTTCGCCGGCTTTGTTGATCAAATAAACATTAAAGCCATATTTTTCACGTAAACTGCGAAGTACGGTATCGATATAATCCGTTTTTAACCCAACGCCTGTCGCCCCGAGTAATTGGTTATTATCATCATAAATTTTGAAATTAATGAACATCACAAAATGCGCGCCTAAATAGGCGTTGGTATCGATATTGACCTCTCGGTCAGCCGGCGACTTTCGAAAGTCAAAATACCACTGATTATAATCTTTCTTTGGGCTTAAGGTTTCTACATAACCTTTTTGACTGTAATAACGTTTAGAATTTTCAGACACCAAAAAGGTGGTGAACATATCGTATTTTTTGTGGATAGTTGCGAGGTATTTTTGAATAGAAGCTTCATCAGATTCGCTTTGCTGAAGCCATGCTTTAACAAACGTATCATTGGCCATAACCGATGAAATTAAGTTAGGTTCTATTATTGTCTGCTGGATCTCAGAATATACATTATCAATCGTCAATGGCATGGAACGGTTGATAAGCTGCTCATATGTTTGACTAATTGAGTTGTAATAACTCACCAAGGTGATAGAAAGGGAAAGGCCAAACGTTAACAGGGTAATGACCAGAACTATTCGATAATTAACACTATTAATATTTTTAAACATAGCAACCGATCATTTTGTTATTGACTAAGAATATAGTAGAGCCTAATTGCAATTTATTAGGCTCCGACTAAATTCTTTTGGCTATTACTCAGATTTACTTACTTCGATACCTAAGTCAACCAACGCATCTGGATTTGCAAAACCTGGAGCTGCTGTTAATGGACAAGCAGCTGTAGTTGTTTTCGGGAATGCCATTACATCACGAATTGAATCCGCGCCTACCATTAACATTACCATGCGATCCAAACCAAACGCTAAACCAGCGTGCGGTGGCGCACCAAATTGTAACGCGTCTAATAAGAAGCCAAATTTCTCACGTGCTTCTTCTTCTTCGATACCTAAAATATTAAATACTGTTGATTGCATGTCTTGTTTATGGATACGAACTGAACCACCGCCTAATTCACAGCCGTTTAATACCATGTCGTATGCGTCAGACAATGCCGCCGCTGGATTTGCTGCTAATTCTTCTGCCGTAACACCAGTTGGAGCAGTAAACGGATGGTGAAGAGGTGTTAACGCGCCGTCTTCCAACTCTTCAAACATTGGGAAATCAACAACCCATAATGGCGCCCATTTGTCTTCAACTAATTCTAAGTCTTCACCCACCTTCAAGCGAAGTGCGCCCATAGCATCAGTCACTACATTGTATGAGTCTGAACCGAAGAATAATAAATCACCGTCTTTTGAACCTGCCCGTTCAATAATAGATAGAGCAACGTCTTCTGATAAGAACTTAACGATTGGTGATTGTAAACCTTCAACACCTTTGCTTAGGTCGTTAACTTTGATCCACGCTAAACCACGCGCACCGTATTTTGATACAAACTCTGTGTAACCATCGATGTTCTTTCGAGTCATTGCTGCACCGCCCGGCACATTAATAACTGCGACACGACCTTTAGGGTCGTTGGCTGGACCTGAGAATACTTTAAATTCAACGTCTTTTAGTAAATCAGCAACATCAACCAATTCAAGCGGGTTACGTAAATCTGGTTTGTCAGAACCAAAACGCGTCATCGCCTCGGCGTACGTCATCACTGGGAACTGACCTAAATCAACTTCTAACAACTCTTGGAAGATAGAGCGCACCATATCTTCGGTCATATCACGCACGTCTTGACCAGACATAAAGGTGGTTTCGATATCGATTTGGGTGAACTCAGGTTGACGATCAGCACGCAAGTCTTCATCACGGAAACACTTAGTGATTTGATAATAGCGGTCAAAGCCTGCCACCATTAACAACTGCTTAAATAGCTGAGGTGATTGTGGCAACGCAAAAAATTGACCTTTGTGAGTACGGCTCGGTACTAAATAGTCACGCGCACCTTCTGGCGTGGCTTTAGTAAGGATTGGCGTTTCCATATCTAGAAAACCATTATCATCCAAGAAGCGACGAACCGCTGATGTCACTTTTGAACGGAACTGCAAACGTTTGTTCATTACTGGACGACGTAAATCTAGATAACGGTATTTTAAACGAGCTTCTTCAGAGTTTTCTTGGTTTGAGTCCAAAGGTAATGGCGCAGATGCATTTAAGATCTCTAAATCTTTAACATAAAGTTCGATTTCACCAGTCGCCATGTCTTTGTTCACTTGGCTGTCTGGGCGAGCACGAACTACACCGGTTAATTTAATACAAAACTCATTGCGTAATTTGTTGGCGGTATCAAAAATTGCCGTTTCATCCGGATCGATAACCGCTTGAACTATGCCTTCGCGATCACGCATATCGATGAAAATTAATCCACCTAAATCACGACGTTTATTAACCCAGCCACACAGAGTGACTTCTTGATCGACTAAGCTTTTATTAAGCTCACCACAATAATGAGAACGCATTTATATACCTGTGCTGTTTTGATTACGGAATGCGTGACAAAGTGCTGGTAGATACCAAACAACACATTCCAATAAATAACGATAAAATTGGCCGCTATTATAAGGATTTGCTTTTTAATGTCATTGTTTGAATGTTAGAAAAAACATAATTTGCGCAATGACGACTGGTCGATAACCCCATGTATGTTATAAAATGCATCCTTTTAACCACTGAAACTCTATTTTTGGGAAACAATAAAGGCATGCGCGATCAAATATATGCTCAATCACAACAAGTAAAAGACTTCACTTTTGATAAGTCGGTGGTTGAAGTGTTTCCTGATATGATCCAGCGAAGTGTGCCGGGTTATTCCACCATTATCAGTACCATCGAAAAACTAACCGAAAACTTCCACCAAGCCGACAGTAATTTATATGATTTAGGCTGTTCTTTGGGGGCCGCGACTTTGTCGATGCGTAAAGCAGTGACAAAACCAGACTGCCAGATCATTGGGTTGGATAATTCGCAGGCGATGGTCGATCGGTGCCGATTGCATATCAGTGCTTATAAATCTGACATTCCCGTTAGTATTGAGTTGGCCGATATCATCGACTATCCACTTGAAAACGCGTCAGTTGTGGTAATGAACTTCACTTTGCAGTTTATTCCAAAAGAACAGCGCCAAACGCTGATTGACCGAATTTATCAAGCATTAAAGCCAAACGGACTGCTGGTCGTTTCAGAAAAACTCAAATGGCAAAATCCAGTTATTAATGAAGTTATCAACGATTTACACCTCGACTTCAAACGCACTAATGGCTATAGCGAATTGGAAATTAGCCAAAAACGCAG
>JABXID010000171.1 GCA_013373245.1 Gammaproteobacteria bacterium | reverse complement strand
GTTAGGCAACGAAAAGCCTGACGTAGAAAGAAATATTCGACCTGACGAAAATTACGCACGCGAAGTCATGCAGCTGTTTACCATTGGTTTAGTTGAACTGAATAATGATGGCAGTGTCAAAGTAGATCAAAACGCACAGCCAATTCCAACGTATCAACAAGATATCATTAAAGGTTTTGCCCATGTTTTTACCGGCTGGCACTTTTCAACCGTCGATGAAAACTCCTGGTACCGGTGGTGGAATTTAAGGGAATACTTAACTCCGATGAGTGCGGTAGAGGCTTACCACGACACAGGTGAAAAAACATTACTCCCTAGTGTGACGTTAGCTGCCAATCAAACCGCTGAGCAGGACTTGTCCATGGCATTAGATGCTTTATTCAACCACAATAATTTACCGCCTTTTATTTCAAAACAGCTGATTCAGAAGTTTGTTACCAGTAATCCATCTGCTGACTATGTTGAACGCGTAACCAATGTATTTATAGATAATGGCGAAGGTGTAAGAGGTGACTTAGCTGCGGTTATTAAGGCCATTTTATTGGATGACGAAGCAATCAATGGCCACTTGACCGCTCCTGACACCTTTGGCAAGTTCAGAGAACCCATATTAAAGGCAACGCATTTATGGCGGGCGTTTCCATATCACACAAGTAATGACCGAATAGACTTTACTTGGCCAGATTACTATTTCGCGCAAGCAGCACTGGCGGCGCCTTCTGTATTTAACTTTTACCGCCCCGACTACAGCCCGCCGATGTTAAAAAATGCTACCGGCTTATTGGCACCTGAATTGGAAATAGTGACTGATGCTGCCGTCACCAATACTTCAAACTTTCTCGCTTGGTTTGGTTTATGGCGATCATTCTCAGGGGAGTTTTCTGATTTAGATGCCGATGAACAGAATAACAACTGGATTGACGTATCCGAGTACGTTGACCTCACGGAAGAAGGCACGGAAGTGATGATGCAACGTTTAAACTTAGTACTGACCGGCGGAGCTCTCTCGCAAGAGGCTATTGATATCTTAGTTGAATCTTATGATGAGCAAACCTGGTTAGAGCCAAATGATGCAGTCGCTAACAGCATATTTTTAATCATGTCCTCACCGCAATATGCGATAACCCAATAATTCGTAGGCCAAACAATGAACAGACGAGACATACTAAAGGCGATGTTATTATCGGGGGTTGGCGCGGCAACATATGGCGCCACCGCAAGCCAACTTCGCATGCTAAATGCAATGAGCCAACAGAGCCGATTTGACGACTACAAAGCCATCGTGTGTATCTTTTTATACGGCGGTAATGATTCATACAACATGCTGATCCCAACCGACGCGTCAGACTACAGTATTTACGCCAACGTCCGACAGAATTTGGCCATAGATCAAGAAAGCGTATTGCCTTTAACGACAAATTCAATCACACCTTATGCCACAGGACTCCCAAACTCAATGGCCGCGGTGGAGCAATTGTTTCACCAACAACAATTGTCGTTTATCACTAATGTTGGACCGCTTGTTGAGCCTACAACCAAAAGCAGCATATTGGCAAAAACCGCGAATTTACCGCCTCAGCTGTTTTCTCACAACGATCAACAAAAACTTTGGATGAAAGGCAACAACGACTTGACCCAACTTACCGGCTGGGCAGGCCGTATGGCCGACTTATTAAGTGACGTCAATCCAACCAGTAGCATTCCATTAAATTTATCGATGGCGGGTACCAATGTGTTACAAACCGCCAACATGCAACCTATGTAAGCGCTGACTCCAGAAGGCGCTCAAATGTTTGGAGGATTAGATCCTAGCCACAATTGGAACGAGCGCCGTATTACTGTGTTGGATAAATTAATTAATTTAAACCCCCATAAAATTGGTCAAGCCTACAGTGACAAGTTAAACCAATCGCGAACAAACGCCATAGTTGTCAAAAATGCGCTAGAAAATGCACCACAAATTAATACCCAATTTAACGATACTCGACTGGAAAACGATTTAAACATGGTGGCGCAAATGATCAGTGCCCGTAACGAACTAAATATGAACCGCCAAGTCTTTTTTATTGGTTTTGGTGGTTGGGACACTCATGACAATCAAGTAGAGCAACATCCCGAGTTACTAACCACTCTAGCAAACGCGCTTAGTAAGTTTAACGCAGCGCTGTCAGAGTTAAACCTTGATGATAAAGTGGTCACTTACACAGCATCCGAGTTTGGCAGAACACTGACCAGCAACGGTGATGGAACAGATCATGGCTGGGGCGGCCATCAAATGGTAATGGGAGGAGCAGTAGATGGTGGTAAAATTTTTGGTCAGCTTCCGTCGCTTGAGTTGAATAGTGAGGATGACGCTGGCGAGGGCCGGATCATTCCATCAACATCCTCAGAACAATTTTCTGCATCTTTGGCTCAGTGGTTTGGTTTGAGTGACTCTGAAATTTTAGAGATATTCCCGCAGCTGTCCCGATTTGACAAAAAAACAATCAATTTATTCACTGAAGATCTTAGCGTTTGATATTAAAAAGTTGCCACCAATTAACGGAATTCTGCTAAAATCGCGCAAATTTATTTTGTGTGAGTAGTGGCATGGATTTTACAGGTCAACATATCCTTTCTGTTAATCAATTCGAGCGCGATAGCCTCGACTACATTTTTGATATTGCTGCAAAAATGGAACCTTATGCCAAAAGGCAAAAACGCACTAAAGTGCTTGATGGCGCTATTTTAGGTAATTTATTTTTCGAACCGTCTACTCGCACCCGCGTTAGCTTTGGGTGTGCTTTTAACTTACTAGGTGGTTCGGTACGAGAAACTACTGGTATGCAAACCTCCGCTCTTGCAAAAGGCGAGTCTTTATACGACACAGCTCGCGTGGTCAGTAGTTACAGTGATGTCATTGCCATGCGTCACCCCGATGCTGGTTCTGTTGCAGAGTTCGCAGAGGGCAGCCGAGTCCCAGTAATAAATGGTGGTGACGGTGCCAACGAACACCCTACACAAGCATTACTAGACTTATTCACTATCCAGTCTGAACTTCGAGCATTCGACGAAAAAATTGATGGCATGCACATCGCTATGGTTGGCGACTTGAAAAACGGTCGAACCGTACACTCGTTATCAAAACTATTGGCCTTATACAAAAACGTAAAATTAAGCTTAATTTCGCCGACCGAGCTAGCGATGCCAGATTATGTGGTTGATACATTAAGCAATGCGGGCCATGAAATTATTATTTCAGATAAAATGGAAAGTAATTTAGGCGCCGATATTGTTTATCAAACCCGAATTCAAGAAGAGCGTTTTGCCAGTCAAGATGAAGCCAATAAATATCGTGGTCAATTCCGCTTGAATAACGAGATTTATACCAAATACTGTAAGTCTAATACGGTGATCATGCACCCATTGCCGCGAGATTCTCGCTCTGACGCCAATGAGTTAGATAACGATTTAAACCAAAATCCGAACTTAGCTATTTTCCGTCAAGCTGATAACGGCGTTTTAATACGTATGGCGTTATTTGCCATGACCTTGGGCGTTGCGGATAAAGTCGATCAATACCAGTGCGACGTACCTTGGGTGACATCAAAATAAAGCAGTAAACTCAAAAGTTAACTTAGAGGAATGTAAAAAACAGAATATGAGCAACTCAGAAACGTTATTTCAACAAGCCAAACAACATATCCCTGGTGGCGTAAATTCACCAGTTCGTGCCTTTAATGGCGTAGGTGGTACACCTATCTTTTTCGAGAAAGCTAACGGCGCCTGCGTTTACGACGTCGACGGCAAAGAGTATATCGATTACGTAGGTTCTTGGGGCCCAATGATCTTAGGTCACAATCACCCGAGCATTAAAAATGCTGTGTTAGCAGCGGTTGAAAACGGTCTAAGTTTTGGTGCGCCTACTGAAATCGAAGTAAAAATGGCTGAAAAAGTTGCTGAGTTTTTACCTTCGGTAGAAAAAGTTCGCATGGTGAACTCTGGTACAGAAGCGACCATGAGCGCCATTCGCCTAGCTCGCGGATATACTGGTCGCAATAAGTTATTAAAGTTTGAAGGCTGTTACCATGGCCACGCCGATTCTTTATTAGTGAAAGCAGGTTCTGGTTTGTTAACGATGGGCGTGCCAAGTTCACCAGGCATTCCTGAAGATGTTGCAAAACACACTGTTACAGCTGAGTTCAATAATTTAGAATCTGTAAAGGCACTGTTTGAACAAACACCTGACGACATAGCATGCATCATTGTTGAGCCAGTCGCGGGCAATATGAACTGTATCCCACCGAATGAAGGCTTTTTACAAGGCTTACGCGAGCTTTGTGACCAATACGGTGCCGTGCTAATTTTTGACGAAGTGATGACAGGTTTCCGTGTTGATAAACACTCAGCACAAGGTTTATACAATGTTGAGCCAGACTTGACGACCTTAGGGAAAGTCATTGGTGGCGGCATGCCTGTTGGCGCGTTTGGCGGTAAAAAAGAGATCATGGCACATCTAGCCCCTGAAGGTCCTGTATACCAAGCAGGTACTTTATCAGGTAACCCTGTTGCTATGGCTGCCGGTATGGCCGCATTAACCGAGTTACAACAAGATGGATTTTACGACGAGCTAACGAAAAAAACTCGCTATTTATTAGAAGGTATTCAAAAAGCAGCTGATAGTCAAAATATTGCAATGACCACATCACAGGCAGGCGGTATGTTTGGATTGTTCTTCACCGAGCAAGCAAAAGTAACTAGCTTTGCGCAAGTACAGCAATGTGACGGAGAACGTTTTAAGAAGTTCTTCCACCTTTGTTTGGAACAAGGCGTATATTTGGCTCCTTCTTCTTTTGAAGCTGGCTTTGTGTCAGCTGCACACAGTTACGAGCAGTTAGATGCAACGATCGCAGGCATCGAAAAAGCACTCGCTCAACTTTAGGACATGAGAGTAAAAATAATAATAAGGCGTTGATGTTTTCATCAACGCCTTTTCTTTTTCTGTAATTTCTGATTAGCTAATAGCAAAACAACAAAGTGATTCAAAATATGAAATTCATTCCCCTACTCCTGATCGCCTTATTCTCCTTGAAAACCCAAGCGGAATCGCCTATCGCCTTTGCGATTCACGGCGGTGCTGGCACGATTACCAAGGCTAACTTAACGAAAGAAAAAGAAGCCGAATATCGCCAAAAGTTAACCGAATCGGTCAAAGCCGGTTATGGATTATTAAAATCCGGCGGTACTAGTGAAGAGGCAGTCATCAAAGCCATTCAAATTATGGAAGATTCGCCTCTTTTTAACGCTGGACTCGGCGCTGTTTTTACTTGGGATGGTGAGCACGAATTAGACGCATCCATAATGCGCGGTCAAGACAAACAAGCAGGCGCTGTCGCTGGTGTAAAACATATCAAAAGCCCAATTGCTGCTGCACAATTAGTGATGAATAAGTCTGAACACGTGATGTTAAGTGGCAAAGGCGCGGATGCATTTGCTAAAGAAAATGATTTAACTACCGTTGATAATTCGTTTTTTGATACCGAGCGCAGAAAACGCGCGTTAGAAAAAGTAAAACAAAAATTATTGAAACATGATCATGCCATGAACTTTAGCCCCGATGTAGTCGATTATAAATTTGGAACGGTTGGCGCTGTAGCGTTAGATAAAAACGGTAACTTAGCGGCGGGCACGTCCACAGGCGGAATGACTGCAAAACGTTGGGGGCGCATAGGTGATTCACCAATTATTGGCGCGGGTACTTGGGCAGATAATCAAAGCTGCGCAGTATCAGCGACCGGTCATGGTGAATACTTTATTAGGCATCACGTTGCTGCTGATATTTGTGCTCGGGTAAAATACGGAAAACAAAGTATTCAACAAGCCGGAGACTACGTGTTACATAACGTATTGTCACCTGAAGCTGGCTCTGGCGGCGTTATTATTTTAGATGCTAAGGGCAACATTGCTATGCCGTTTAACTCAGAAGGTATGTATCGCGCCAGCATTGACGTTAACGGCAACATTACAGTTGCCATCTACGGTGACGAATAACCTAATAATTATGAAAAAGCCTTACTGTCACAAGTAAGGCTTCTCTTTTTCAAAGTAATTTCTAAAGACTTCAGATTAACTGTTCATTTCCACAAGCGTAAATTTAGTGTTGTTAGCGGTATCAACAAATACCGTACACTGACCCCAGGACTCTGGAATTTGCCAAGAGCTGTTGATGTCGAAGGTAAAAACACTACGTTTACGATCACAGCGCACTTCAAGTTTGTGAATATCACCTTCAAGATTATTGAAAGCAAATTGGTTGCGAGCTAATTCATGAATCCACACCCCACTCTCGCTTTTTTCAGCATCAATCGCGATCAACCTATCACTTTTTACAATTTCATTAATTTGTTCAACAAATGGTTGAAAGTTTTGAACTAAGCTGGGAACTTGTTTTTCTATACTTTTAAACGTATTCAAAGCTTTTGCATATAACTCATTTTCCGCTTCATATATGAACTTTTCCTTTAATAACATTGGGATTATGTCTTTGCCCTGTCGTATTGTTTCAAGAACGCTAGAAGATGCAAGGGTGCGCTTAACTGCAAGATACGTCTTTTTAGGCTGCTGCAATCCTCGATGCAAGGTAATTGACGTAAAGTTACGCCAAAACAGTTCGGTTCGATTTAAACTTTTAAGAGCATCCATCTGCTCTATGATGGTAGACAACTCTTGGTAGTCTTTTTCATCTGACGCTTTTTGGGCTTTGCGAAACAGACTGTTAAACCTTTTCCCGACAACTGCGCCGTTGCCTAAGCTGAAGTCCAACTGAACTGAGTTAGAGCACTGCTCAATAGCTTCTCCATTCGCTGTAGCTGGCTCATACTGCCATTGCTCAACAGCACGTATAGCCGATTTAACGAACAAACCTGAGCCACCATGATCGATGGGCACCACATCTTTGACTTTACCCTCTTCGTCTATAACGAAACTGAGTTGTACCCAACCATCTTGTCCGCGTTTAACCTTAGAACGCGGGTATTTAGGTGGAACACGCTTAACCGGTGTAGCTTGTTTATAACTTTCGATAAGTCGTGATAATGGCTCTGGTGTTGATTCAGCAACCGCGTTAAGAGGCGATAGAAGCAATGATAGGATAAGTATTTGCTTGAGTTTCATGGATACGTCCTTGTTTGCATTAGTGATTTCATTTTAGGAAAACTGTTTTAAAAATCATCATACCGTTCTCATTCTTATTTTAAAGCTGTCTAATTTTTCAAAAAATCAAAAAACGAAGGACAATCTTTTACTTGTTTTATTTGATGCAGTTTGATTGGCAGAACTTGGTATTCACCGCACTCTTCTTCCATGATAGCACCAGTGGATTGTTCGAATACTCGCATTTCAACATCACTCGGTTTCGGTACCGCCAAGCTCTCTGCACTCTTAGCTGCTTGCAGCGACAAAAATACACTTAACGCACCTTGGCTGCCGGTTAACTCAACCGGAGAATTATCGTCTTTACCTATCCATATTGTGGTTAATTTGTTTTGATCAAAACCAGTAAACCAACTATCACGTAAATCATCTGTGGTACCGGTTTTGCCAGCGTATTGCGTTTTAGGAAAATACGCGCCCAAGCGTTTTGCAGTGCCCGTTCTAGTTACTTGATTCAATGCGTGATTGAGAATGTAACTGGTTTGATAGTCCATCACTTGTTTTGCTTCGGACGATTTTTTCCATATTGAAATTCCCAGAGGATCGACAATATCAACAATAGCCCCTACCGATAACTTCTGGCCAAAGCTGGCTATCGGTTGATACATGTTTAACACTTCGATTGGCGTCATCGATACCGCCCCTAACAACATGGATGGATAAGCGGGAACTCGCTGCTCAACGCCTAATTTTTTCAGGGTTTTAATCACGTTTTT
>JABXID010000284.1 GCA_013373245.1 Gammaproteobacteria bacterium | reverse complement strand
GTTCAGTTCGCTTCGGAGCGAGTTCAGCCCATGGCAAAGCCAATATGGTTCGCTTTAACTACTTTCAAGAGCAAGGAGCCTTTGAGCGCGATGAGCAAGGCTTATACAGCGTAAATATGGATAAAATGGGCAGTGCTATCGACAGCCTATCTAACCTTATTTTGACGTTACAAGGCAATGGCGACTATGAAGGTGTGGCTAAGCTAGTCGCAGAAAAAGGGCTGATCAGTGAAGATTTACAATCCGACCTTGCCAAACTAACTTCAGCAAATATTCCGGTCGATATCACCTTTAAACAAGGTAAAGACATTCTGTCGTTGTAAGATGTTAAGCGCGTAACTTTCCACGCGCTTTCATATTATGAAAATGAGTTTTTAGAGAGGCAACATGCCTCTCTAACCTCAGTTAACTCGCAAGTTTCAACAAAGAAATCACCAACACATACAATTGTGCAAAGATAGCAATCATGTAGAAGTAACTGCGTGGGCTAGGGTTTTTCTCAGTCGCAATGACGTAATAAAGTACCATGTGGATAACACGCGCCGCCAAGTAAACCCATACCGCATTGCTTAAACTGCCAGAATCCACACCTACAAACATGGCAAAAATCACCGATAACACAAATACTGGAACATTTTCCAATGAGTTTAAGAACGTTCTGTTAGAACGGAAGACGAACGACTCATGACTTAAGTTTGAATCGACTATGCCTGGCACATACTGCTGCTGTTTTCGGTGCGCAACAGTTGCGATAAGTGACTGTAAAACCACCATAAAAATAACTAACACAGATGGCAATAAAACCGACTGATATTCTAAAAACATAAATTACCCTTATTTATTAGCTAACAATTAATTTGTACGCAAACTATATTAGTACATTGACTAAAGATTGCAACTAATTTGTATACAAACTAATATATACACATTGAATGCTAAAATACACATCACTATGAGTTTCGACCATTTACATCTCGACAGACAACTTTGTCACCGCCTCTATGTTCTTTCTAATGCAACGACTCGAGTATATCGCCCCTTGTTGGACAAGCTCGGTATTACCTATCCACAATACATAGTGATGATGGCCTTGTGGCAACACAATGATGAAAATCAAACTCAGAACTTAGATATCAAACAACTTAAAGAAAAAACCAGTATTGACGCCGGTGCGTTATCTTTAATTCTAAAAAAGCTGCAAGATAAAGAACTAGTTCAAATCACACCATCCCAGCAAGACAAGCGTGTAAAATTCGTGTCTCTCTCCACAAAAGGGAACTCACTGAAACAACAAGCAAGTGACATTCCTCAAGCCCTGCGCTGTAAAATCCCCTCTTTAAACGACTCAGAGTTAATTCAATTCAGAGAGTTAATGGACAAGATCATGTTAGATTTGAATCGCCCTTCCTAGTTAACATCTATTTTCCAACCCTATCAAAACCCAACAAGCCTTATAAATTTTACATGCTCTCTATGTAAAAAGTACTTAGTCACGCCATCCACCAAAATAATGTCAATATATTTCAATAGGTTACAATTGGCATAAAACTGGCTCTTCTACATATGTGCTTATCACAGAAAGCGAAGTTGCTTTCTCAGGTAATTAATAAGCACAAGTTAAATTAATGATTGCTTCAACGTAAAACACCAGAAATGAGGAGGGACCATGATCAACTGGGTTTTAGTATTTTTAGTATTCGCTCTGGTAGCCGGCCTACTTGGATTCACCGGCATTGCAGGGGTGGCTACTGAAATTGCAAAAATTATATTTTTTATTTTTATCGTGCTGTTTGTACTTTCAGTATTAGTGAACGGCCTCAAAAAAAGCAAAATAAGGTAATGATTATGAACAACTTATTAAGTCAGTTAAAAATTTTAACATTCATCTTTGCATCTGCATTTTTAGTAGCGTGTACCGAAGGAAAAATGGAACAAGCCGGTGAAGCAGCGGATGAAGCTGTCACCGATGCCAAAAACAAAGTTGAAGATGTTTGTGAAGAGGTTAAAGAAGAACTAAAAACCAAAGATCAAGATTGTTAATCATCACAAATCACTTTGATTCGCCCTCTTATTGAGGGCTCATTTAACAGCTTAATCAGGAGATTTATTATGAAAAACATATTTGAAGTATTACGAGAAAGTCATAACAAACAAAGGTTATTACTATCAACCTTAGTGCAAACCTCTGGGGATTCAGATATCCGTCGCTCGCTTTACGGACAATTAAAAGATGAACTTGAACAACATGCCATTGCGGAAGAACGTTACTTTTATGCTCCTTTAATCGAAGAAGATATGACAGTAGAACACTCTCGTCACGGAATTGCGGAGCATCACGCAATTGACAAAATTATTAATACACTGGATGACACCGACTTTTCATCATCGGCGTGGTTAACTCATTTAAAAGAGTTACAACATAAAGTTGAGCATCACTTGCAAGAAGAAGAAAAAGTCTTTTTCAAACTGGCTGGTAAAGTCATTTCAGAGCAAGATAAAGAATCTCTGGCAAACAAATACGAAGCCGAAATGAACAGTTTCTAAGCCAACTCTGAATACTTACAACAAGCTGTATTGGCACGTTGAACAAATGTAGGAGTTATTCTCATGTTTATTATTAAATACTATTTATTAGGCGCTATTTTATCATTAGTCTTAGCTGCAGTAATGCCTCACCCGTTACTAGGTGTGCTTTTCTTATGGCTTGCTTTATCTTTTAGCCTAGTAAGTATTGCGTACCTGACTGACCGCCCAGAGATCTTTAGAAAGTCCAACGATGGCCACATCCCCAGCTATATTCGCTGGGGGTTCATTCCATTTTTACTTGGTGTGAGTTTATATAACTTTTGGATTAGAAAAAAAGACACTGTGCCAGCGATTCAAAAAATTGATGACAACTTGTACCTTGGCCGTAGATTGTTACCAAGCGACTTAGAGCAACTGTCAGAATTAGGGATCACTGCAATTCTCGATGTTACTGCTGAATTTGACGGATTGGAAAGTTCGTCAAACCAGAAGCAATTTGACTACCTGAACATCCCAGTGCTTGACCACAAAACTCCGAGTATCGATAAAGTTAAGCACGCCATACGATGGATTAACGCGCAAATGTCAGACGGCGGCTCTGTGGTCATTCACTGCGCGTTGGGTAGAGGCCGCTCAGTTTTTGTCATGGCAGCGTTTATGTTATCGCGTGATCCTGAGTCTTCGGTCAGTGATGTCTTGGCGGAAATTAACCGAATTCGCAAAACAGCGCGCTTAAACAAATCGCAAGAAAAAGCGTTAACCACTTTTAATAACGACAAACTAGATGCCAGTTCAAAAACAGCGCATTTAATTGTGAATCCAGTATCGGGAGGTAAAAAATGGCAACTTCACCGTTCAGAGATCATTCGCAATTTAACCACGCAATACGCGTTGCATATTCACACAACAACGCCTGAGCGAACTGCAGCAGATCTGGCAAACAAAGTGAAACAACAAAATACAAAGTATGTATTTGTCGGCGGCGGTGATGGCACATTAACCGAAGTGTCATCAGAATTGGTAGATACAGACATCACATTAGGCTTTATTCCACTTGGAACTGCAAATGCTCTGTGTCACGTTTTATATGGCATAACCAATAAAGTGTTGCCGGTGGATACGGCTTGTGATGCCATTCTTTCGGGTAATACAAGAAAGCTCGACACAGTGCAATGTAATGATCAACTAATGTTGCTGATGTTAGGTATCGGATTTGAGCATGAAATGATTGACTACGCCGATCGTGAAGAAAAAAACGACGGTGGGCAATTAGCCTACATTAAAGGCTTTTTGGGCGCGCTTAATAGCAAACGCGATCATAAGTTAACGGTTCGAATTAACGATGGCAAACCTCAAGCGCTCAACGTGAGCAGTCTAGCAATAGCAAATACGACTCCATTTACCAGTTTATTGGCATACACTGAAGGCAAAGAGTCTTCGTCAGATGGCAAGTTACACATAACATACATCCCCAACTCAGATTCTGTTGTGGAGAGTGCGTTGTCGATTTCTCAATTAGCCCTTTCCGGTATTTGGGGCAATTTAAACACGGAGCAAGTCAGCTATATCAAAGCAAAAAAAGTTGAGATATCCAGTGATAATAATATCGACTATGTGATTGATGGTGAGCTTTATTCCAGCAATAACATTGAAATATCGGTACGTGCAAAGTCCCTTACTGTTTTTGATAGACTCGTTATGTAGAAATTACTTACACATATTTAGGGGCTTTATTTAATTAGTCACTATCACTTTTCTGGTTAGGAGTAGCATAGAAATATGTCTTGTTGGCGCCAAGTGCTCTAATAAGGCTTAAGGATTTTCTTTATGGATTTCAATTTTATCGACATTAATAAATTCACTAATTTAATAGAAACAAAATTACAAGTTTGGGTAGAAGAAGCTGTAAAACTTTTGCCCAATTTTATCGTTGCAGTAATTACAGTGATCATTTTTTCACTGTTTGCCAAACTTATGTCTCGCTTTGCTCGAAAAATATTAGGTAACGTTGTTGACTCAAAAGAAGTCATCAACCTTCTAAGCTCGATAATAAAAATAGTGATATCTGTTACCGGTGTTTTTGTTGCCTTAGACTTTATCGGTTTACAAGGCACAGTCACATCGTTGTTAGCCGGTGCAGGTATAGTTGGCTTAGCGATTGGTTTTGCCTTTCAAGACATGACCGAGAACTTAATTTCTGGCATTACCATTAGCATTCGAAAGCCATTTAAGATCGGCGACATTATAGAAGCTCAAGGGGTATTCGGCGTTGTTAAAGCAATCAAACTTCGTAACACCATCGTTGAGGCGTTTTCAGGCCAGTTAAAAATCATCCCGAATAAAATCTTGTTTCGCAATATTTTAACCAACTACAACGCGACTCAAAAACGTCGAGTTGAAATAGATGTGGGTATTTCTTATGCGGACGACCCACAACAAGCGGCAGACGTAATTGTAGCCGCATTAAACTCTTGTGATTACGTCATTAACAAAAGTGAAACCTCTGTGTTTGCCACTTCGTTTGGAGACAGCAGCGTTAATTTAGTTGTTTGGTTTTGGATTGATTTCCCTGGCGACATTGGTTTTATGAAAACACGTCACGACGCTGTGACGTTAATTAAACGCACGTTAGAAAAAGAAGACATCCTTATTCCATTCCCAATCAGAACGTTGGATTTTGGCATTAAAGGCGGTGAACCACTTTCGGCTCAACTTCAAACAAGCAGTAACCAAGAAAGGTAGCTACGCTCTTTGCATTAGCTAAGTCCTTGTGATTAGTGAAGTGCTGCTATACATTAGCTTGAAATGGATATTTAGGCTTTTGTATGCGGCTTCCTACTTTATATTTAAACGTTAACGACTTTATCGCGCATGAGGCGTTAACTGAGTGCTCCTTAAGCGCACAATTATCTCTCCTTGATCATAGTGAAGATCAAGACTGGCTTAAACAATTACAGCAAGTCAAACCCGATATTGCAGTCATTGAATTAAATCAATTTAGTGCTTATGACGAGCAGCAATTATCTCAGTTTTTGGAGCAATATGACGTCGAGTTGATTTTAATCAGTGACGGGCTGCCAAATGCACAATTGGATACGTTGACGCAAACTGGCGCGATTTTTCATTTCCGTAGCCCGCTGAATATTGAGCTATTAACAGCAACGATTGACGATATCGCAGCAGAAAAAAAACAACGCAGCCAAAAAAGGAAAACCATAACCACCAGTAATTTAGACCAATATGGTTTATTGCTTGGTTCCTCTTCAGAAATGCACAAGTTATTTAGAACCATTCGACGGATCGCCAAAAGTAATTCAAACGTCTTTATCATTGGAGAGAGTGGTGTAGGTAAAGAGCTCGTTGCAAATACCATTCACTTGTCTAGCTTACGAAGTGAGCAACCATTTCTAGCGATAAATTGTGGTGCAATCAGCCCTGAGTTGGTGGATAGCGAATTATTTGGCCATGTAAAAGGCGCTTTTACAGGCGCTAATCAAAATCATCAAGGGGTGTTCACCCAAGCAAAAGGTGGCACTCTGTTTTTGGATGAGATAAGCGAAATGCCGTTAGAACATCAGGTAAAGTTGCTACGAGTATTAGAAACTGGTGAATATCGACCTGTCGGCAGTACTACTGTATTAAAGGCCGATGTTCGTGTATTGGCGGCGACCAACCGCGTTCCCCAAGAAGCGATTGATGAAGAAAGACTGCGTGAAGACTTATATTTTCGTTTAGCCCATTTCCCGCTAAGTGTTCCTCCTCTGAGAGTTCGAGGTGACGATATTACCGAATTAACTAAGCACTTTATCGCATACCATAACGCTGAACAGACAGTTCAAAAAGCCATTGAGCCAGAAGCCCTTGAACAACTTGCACAACATACTTGGCCCGGAAACGTGCGAGAGCTAAAACATACCATTGAACGCGCATTTTTATTAGCCGACAGCGTCATCCAAACACAGCACATTAAATATGATATGGCGGACAGCGCGAATCCGGACATAGCTAACGATGAAGCTGACACCGCGGTACCGTCAGGTATTTCATTAGAAGAATTAGAAAAAGCCGCCATTATGAATACGTTAAGTGACAATGATGGCAACAAAACCGAAACTGCAAACGATTTGGGAATCAGCGTAAAAACCTTATATAACAAACTTGATAAATATTAGTATCTGCTAAGTCCATCAAATGAAAAATTATTCTTATATAGGAAATCCCCTATATGAAATTTTTTTTTTCAGTGTAAACTGCCGGAAAATTTGAAATTAACACACACTTTTTGAAGGAAAAATATCTTATGAAACTAGCAGCTACTTTAACAGTTGTTTTAGCACTATCTGGTTACACTTTTGCGCCGAAAGCAAATGCCAATCTTGCAACGGCACTGAACGGTATTTGTGAAAATGTTGCAGCTGACAACAAATCTCGTTTCCGCAAAAAGATAAAAGAATCAGGTGTTAAACTACGTGACATTTACGACGGTATTTCTTGTGGTGGCGAAAACTTAGTTCGTTACGCAATGACGAACAACGCTAACGATGTGGGTACATACATAGTTAAAAGAATGCCATCTTCGCACTTCTCAGCGTCTGGTGACATTGAGTGGGCAAGCAGCAAAGGTTTATCTGCATCTCCTATCGCAGAGTCAATCGCAACTCGATAAGAATTTTGATTATAGAAAAAGGCGCTTTTTAGCGCCTTTTTTTGTGCTTCAGTGCGTATAAAAAACGCTCCTCAAATTGAGGAGCTAATGTATGGGAGGAACAATTTTAAATTTATGAATTATTCGACATACGGTTAACGCGATAACTTTCTTTTCATCAACATGGAGTCAAACCAACGAGCTGATTTTGTTAAAAGCGCCTGACAACGTTTGAGCCAAACCTTCGCTCCGTCATATTCAAAGCTCAAAATGTAAAAAGCTGGAATAAAAAATAACAGAGATGGCCCTGGGATAATGATAAAAATTGCTCCCAATAACAGTAGAAATCCACCAACAATTGTTATTAATACTTTTTTCATAGCAACCTCACCGCGGTTAGTCGTCGATGTTAACAGCACCAACCACATTGTTGATATTTAATCCACCCGAGCCTGATTCGATAATTTCTAATCCGCCAGCCTTATTAACGTCAATAGAGCCGGAGCCGTCGTCAATCACAACACTTCCGCCCACGTCATAAACATTTAAGTCACCCGAGCCATCTTCAACCATTACATCGCCAGTCACCTGCGCAATAGACAACTCACCAGAGCCATCGTCGATTCTGACGTTACCATCAACATTCCGAACTAATAATGAGCCTGAGCCATCATCAATATCAACATTGCCTTTTATATTTTCTACACTGGCTGAACCTGAACCATCTTCAATAGTTAGCTGGTTGTCTAAATCTCTCACTTTTATGTCACCAGAGCCATCATCAATATTTACTAACAAATGACTCGGAACTGAAATAACTAAATCTATCGCCGGTGATGAGCCTTTCCAATAACCCGTATGAGATTCGTGTTTTGCTACTAACTCGGCAGTGTCGCCACTTTTCTCCAGTGTCAAAATATAGTTTCTATCTTCCGTTGTTCTAATTTGCGCATCAACAGTGATCTCGCTTGCGCTTTTTACACCAACCACTTCTAACGAACCAGCGCCGGTTTCTAAATCAAACCTTGTTAACGATTGACTATTCAAAGTCAGTGTTTCTTGTAATTCCACATCAGCTCTCTGCGCATTGACATGAATTACACAACCAGACAACGCAACTGCCACAAAAAAACTTGATAATAATTTTACAGATTTCATATTCTTCCTAATTAATCCCTAAATATTTAAGCCAACCCTAGTTTTAGGTTGGTGTGTGTTGCTCATTTGGATCAATTTAAATGCCAAAACATAACCTTTTGAAATTTAATGATTTAATCTTATTTTGAAGTAAGCAACACACATACAGTTGGTAAGACTTACCAACTATTAGTGTGATTAGCGATCAGAAAGGTTTAAATGGAAAAGAAAAATCTATTTATTATGCATTTGAAGCAGTTTTGGACGAGGTTGATACCGCACGATTAATTTCAGCCATTTCCTGCTTTGACAATTCGCGCCATTGGCCAACTTTTAATCCTTTTAAGTTTACGTTCATGATCCTCGTGCGCTTTAGTTTTGTAACTTCATAACCTAAATATTCACACATGCGCCTAATTTGACGATTTAATCCTTGAGTGAGCACAATTGAAAACTGCTTTGCTCCCAATACTTTGACTTTACAAGGCTTCGTAACGGTACCGAGAATTGGAATGCCCTTTTCCATTCGATTTTTAAACCGGTCATTTAGTGGCTTATCAACATTAACAACGTATTCTTTTTCATGAGCGTTTTCAGCACGCAATATTTTATTTACTATGTCGCCGTCGGAGGTAAGAAAAATAAGCCCTTCAGATGGTTTATCTAAACGACCGATTGGAAAGATTCTTTGTTTATGATTAATTGCGTCAACGATATTACCTTTGACATGACGCTCAGTAGTGCAGGTAATGCCTATAGGTTTGTTATAAGCAATATAGACGCGATCTGATTTATTTTCAGGTGCAGCGGTGATTGATTTACCATTAACTGATACAACATCATTCGGCATGACTTTAGTACCGAGTTCTGGCACCTTGCCATTTATTTGGACTTTACCCGCAGCAATGAGTTTGTCAGCTTCTCTTCGGGAACAGAATCCCGTCTCACTGATGTATTTATTTAAGCGCTTGCCAACTTGTTCCGACACGTCAATTTCACCCTACAGAAAACCAAGCCTGATCTTAACATCGGTTACTTAGAAATGTCTGGATTTTAATTAGACCGACGGAATATTGTCTCTAATTGATGCCAACAATTGATAAACACTTTCTCCAGACATTTCAAAAGGGTCAAATTCAGGTGTCGCAGAATACCGCATATTTAAGTTTCTAGTTAAATGCGTTTGAGGAACATAACCCATACTCCATTGGTCAAACTCTCGCTTAAAAATCTCTCGATAATCCAACATTATAACCCGTTGATGTCGCGGGTCTTTTAAGATCCGCTGATACGTGTCATTTACTCGACTTCTTGATCCTTCTAAACATTGCAAAAAGTACTTATTATTGAAACATAACAAACCAGTAATATTATTTGCACTATTATTATGTCTGGCAGATTCCAAGATTGATTCCACATCCCCAGGTTGAAATGACGATGAAACTTCACTGGCATATAAAATTCTGATGAGAAACATGATATTCCTTAGTGGCGTTATGTTTAGTGCTATTAAACAAGGTTGAGTTTAATAATAGTCCGAATAAATAAAACTTCACAAAAATTAAAACATCACTAGTCAGTGTGGTATTTGCGAACAGGCTTATGCTAATGACGCTTCATTCTCATAAGCTTCTGGCAAGGACGCATCAATCAGGCTCGGGTCAATCAGCAAAGAGTTAACATCGTCTTTTGTGATCAAGCCAGAAATCATCCTAGGTAGATTTAATTCGCCAGCAAACTTGATTGCTTGATCATTTACAAATGATTGGATGTCCGATTCATCTATGGTTAACGCGTCATCCACACTATCTACTAAAAAGCCCAAACTTGGTGTCGCACCATTTAATGTTGTATAAACAATAACTGGTTTATACGATGAAGAAACCGCTTCTCGTGCCGCAGAAAACAAATTAAGTAGTAACCTAAGTGTGGATTTTCTCTGCTGATTTAATACTTTTAACGCCTGCTCTTTACCTTCCGTTGCAGCCATTTTAAGTAACTTATCGGCAAGAGAATGTATGACTTTGTGTGGCTCATCAAACTTTTGCAAGATATGTTTTAAATCTTCATTTTCACTTTTAAAACTGTCGTACCATTTGCCAAAGGCACACTGATGAGGGTCTCTTGCTTTGGTAAATTCAGTGCCTGTTTCTATCGAACTCTGTAACGCATTTAACCATTCAACATGGTCTTTTTCTCGTTCATGCAACAGGTCAATCAAATCACTCATTTGTTGCTGTGCAGAACTACCCTCTAAAATTCTGGTTAAATCGTAAATTGGAGTGGGCACTTTCTGGTAATTGATAACCCCTAACAAAGTATCATCCGATGACGGCACTTGCGTCGCATTGTTTTCATATTTTTCAGTCATCAAGATATGTAAGATATGAAACGAAATCTTATATCGTCCAGCTCTAAAATTTATGATCTCTGTCATCCGTTTGTTCCGTTTTTTGTGTGTTATTGATCATTCCAGCCTACTAACAACTGTAGTCCAAGCTGAACATAATTAACAAAAAAATTGGATGGAATTATAAAACTGAATATTCAATCATCGATTGACTAAACCTAAGAAAGAAGAATCGAGTCTATACCAACATGGTAAATAGCATCTTCATTTACCTTTTCTAGGTGTTCTTGAAGACAACAGAAATGGTTAATTCATATCCAACTGATACTTAATTTCTTCTGACATACGTTGTACCGTTTCGCGTCCTATTCTTATCGCTTCCTCGGCGCGGTGAAATTCCATAGTGCCTATATGGTCTAAGTTAGGGTCGAGCAGGACATCGGGAGGATCGGAAGCTAGACGGCCTCTGACAAGCCGATCTTGCATAATATCTATAGCATTAGACATAGAGTTAAAAATACTGGGGGGAGACTGGAGGTCAGCATTTTGTAATGCTTCTGGTGACGAGCCAAACCACTGGCTGACGCTTGCTAACCCCTTTTTGAAAAACTGATTGAAGTTATCATCATTTTTCTTTTGTAACTCATTATGACGCTCCGTTTCTCTGTCCGTACGATTGAAGCTAGAGCCTAAGTTCACGGCAATCACGACATCGACACCTAATTGTTTACAAAGGGACACAGGAACAGGATTTACCACTGCACCGTCCAATAACCAACGATTTTGATATCTATGCGCAGAAAATAAGCCAGGAATCGAGCAGGATGCTCGAACAGCATCTACCGTACTACCGCGAGTAAATACCACTTCTTGTCCACGTCGCATATCGGTAGCAACCGCCGAAAACGGCACCTTGAGCTGTTCAATATTTTCAGCGACAAACCGCTCTTTCAGCTTGGTAAAAACTTTTTCGCCGGTAACTAAACCACCTTTGGGGATACTTACTCCCATAAGCTTAATCACTTGCCATTCGGTTAGTGAAAGCACCCACTCACGTAACTCATCGATACTTCCGTTACAATAACTTGCGCCAACGTAAGCGCCAATACTGCACCCAGCAATCGCATCTATGTTAATGCCTAGATCGAGTAAACCTTCAATAACCCCGATATGAGCCCAACCTCGTGCAGCACCGCTACCTAGTGCAAGTCCTACTTTTAATGACATAACTGCTCCTTAAGTTACCTGTACTTTATACTAATGTTATCAATAAATTAACCAC
>JABXID010000277.1 GCA_013373245.1 Gammaproteobacteria bacterium | reverse complement strand
TCTGCACGTAACCGTTCTGCATCAATTCGTATTCCAGTAGTTCCTTCTCCTAAGGCGGCTCGTATCGAAGTACGTTTCCCTGACCCATCAGGTAACCCATACTTAGCATTCACTGCAATGTTAATGGCTGGCCTTGACGGTATCAAAAACAAGATCCACCCTGGCGATGCAATGGACAAAGATTTATACGACCTACCTAAAGAAGAAGCGGATGCAATCCCACAAGTTGCTTCTTCATTAGAAGAAGCGTTAGCAGCTTTAGATGCTGACCGTGACTTCTTGAAAGCTGGTGGCGTATTCAACGACGACACAATCGATGCATACATCGAACTTAAGTCTGCTGAAGTTGAGCGCTTAAACATGACAACTCACCCTGTTGAGTTCGAAATGTACTACAGCGTTTAATAGCGAATTAAATTGCTAAGAGAAAGGCCTGCGATTGCAGGCCTTTTTTTTGCGCTAAATTAGAGCGCAGGGTGCTTTGCAATAAACTGAGTAGCACCAAGCTGGTGATTATTATTGTCTAAGAAGCTGTGCCGCTGAAAGTGTGTAGAAAACGGAGTATTTCGCTTTAGTGAATAAAGTAAAAAAGTTATAAATTTCAATGAGTAAATAAAAATATTTCGCTTTACATTTTATCGCTTAAAAATCTAAATATTAGGCAAGGTATTTGCACTAATTTGAACAGATATATTTACTGCTAATAAGTAGTGCAAAAGACCCTCGAAATATCAGTAATTTAGCTTTACTAACCCAATGGGTAGCTTAAACTGATATTTTGATGCACTATTTTTGTGCATTTGCTTGCGAGCAAACTTACCGGGGAAATCATGGGTGCGGATACATTAAGTTTTCAATTACTTGAGCAATTAGGCCTTGCTGTTGTTGTTTTGGATGAGACTGGAACGGTCAGATTCTGTAATCAACATGGCTCTATGATGTTTGGTCAAAGTAAAAAGAAAATGATGGGATGTAAGATTCGTGACTTGTTAGTCAGGCATACATTTCCAGATCGTTTGTTGGATGAATTGTGGGAATGTGGCAGAAGTTTCTTAGACAACGAAGTTGAGTTTGTCTTTCCTGATGGCCGTCATATCACTACTGAAGTTACGGCAGACACAGCTAAAATAAACAACGAAACGCTATGTGTTCTGCAAATTCGTCAAAACGACAACTTACGAAAAATTAATCAAGAAAATACCCAGAAACACCATATATTAGCGTCTCGACATTTAATTCGAGGGCTGGCTCACGAAATTAAAAACCCACTTGGCGGCATTCGAGGCGCTGCACAGCTGTTAGCTCGTAGTTTAGAAACCGATGAACTCAAAGAATACACCCAACTGATTATTGAACAGTCGGACCGCCTGCGACAATTGGTCGATCGATTACTGGGACCAAATACACCACCAAAACGCGAAAGAACAAATATTCACGTGGTGTTAGAGCGAATTTGTAGTTTAGTGAATTTAGACAAACCTGATTCGGTAGAAATATATCGCGATTACGATCCAAGTCTACCTCTGACAGTGATCGATCCAAATCAAATTGAACAAGCCGCATTAAACATAGTGCGCAATGGGATTCAGGCATTAACTGAGAGCATTGTAACCGAAGCTCAGGTAGAGCAACCTCCAAAGTTAACGATTAAGACACGTTTCGCCGGCAGTAAAGTTATTCAGCAAGAACAATATAAACAGGTGCTGAAAATTTCCATTATCGATAATGGGCCAGGCATCAGTGAAGATTTAATCGATACAATTTTTTATCCGTTGGTTACCAACAAATCTGACGGCAACGGGCTTGGACTTTCCATAGCTCAAACATTAGTAGATCAACACAAAGGCAAAATAACCGTTGAAAGTCAGCCTGGACGCACGGCTTTCAATATCTATTTACCAGTTATAGAACAAGATGAAGGGAAAGGCTTATGAACCGAGTTTGGATAGTAGATGACGATAATTCTATTCGCTGGGTGCTAGAAAAGGCACTGAGCCAAGAAGGTTTCGAAGTTGAGTCTTTTGCATCAGCGAATATGCTGTTGCAACGGTTAGATTATGATCAACCGGACACCATTATTTCAGATATCCGAATGCCTGAAATGGATGGCATGGAGTTGCTCGATAAATTACAAGCGAGCCACCCGCAACTGCCCATTATTATTATGACCGCACACTCGGACTTAGACAGTGCCGTTAACGCCTATCAACAAGGTGCATTTGAATACTTACCAAAGCCCTTTGATATTGATGAAGCGATAGCGCTTGCTAAACGTGCTGTTGAGCATAGTAAGAAAAAGAACTCTAAGAAAAAGAGCAAAGACTCTGGGCCTGTGTCAGAAATCATAGGTGAAGCACCAGCTATGCAAGAAGTGTTTCGCGCCATTGGGCGGTTATCACGTTCCAGTGTAAGTGTTTTAATAAACGGTCAATCGGGGACAGGTAAAGAGCTCGTCGCACATGCGCTTCATAAACACAGCCCGCGCAGCGAGCAAACATTTGTTGCGTTGAATATGGCAGCCATTCCTAAAGACTTAATTGAATCTGAATTATTCGGTCACGAAAAAGGCGCGTT
>JABXID010000150.1 GCA_013373245.1 Gammaproteobacteria bacterium | reverse complement strand
TTAAAGCCCGCCAGTGACGTCGATAAAACTGCCGTTCACAAACGAAGACTTTTCAGAGGCTAACCAATAAATAGCCTCTGCCACTTCTGTTGGCTTCCCACCACGCTGCATCGGAATTCGACTTTTGAGACGATTACCTCTCGCCTCTTCCCCACCATCGGCATGTATGTCGGTATATATCAACCCAGGGCGAACTCCATTAACGCGAACGCCTTCGTCAGCCACTTCAAGCGCTAAACCTCTAGTTAAACTGTCTATCGCGCCTTTTGAAGCAGCATAGTCAACATACTCATTTGGAGCCCCTGTCTTGGATGCGCCGGAAGATACATTAATGATCACACCGCCGCGACCTCCATACTTTTTAGACATTAACTTCACTGCCGCTTTGGCACACATAAATGTGCTTAACACATTGGTTTGTAAGACGTTCATAAACCGCTGCGGTGTAATTTCATCCATTCGGCATTGTTGATATAAAACGCCAACATTATTCACCAGAACAGATAAGTAACCGACCTCAGAATCAATCCGAGCAAACAACTCACTAACCCCAGCCTCTTTAGATACGTCAGCTTTCAATAAGATACATTCTCCGCCTTCCTCTTCAATAGAAGCTTTTACCTGTTCTACGGCTAAATCATTTGATTTGTAATTTAAGTAAACTAAAAAGCCTTCACGTGCAAATAGATTTGCGGTTTCAGCGCCAATACCTCGACTCGCGCCAGTAATTAAAACTGTTTTTCTCAAAAAGACTTACCTTTCATTTGTTCAACCATTTGGTTGTGTGAACCATCCATATTTAGAAAAGTTGAATGACGAAATTGATTCAATGGAAAAGCACTGCGAGTCAAAGGGTGATTTTTCATATATTCGTATAATGCTCCATTGTCACGCAATATTTCTAACCCTGAAAGGACTTTATCAGCCAATTCAGTGTTTGATTTTTTGACATAATAAAACATATTCAATTGGTAATGCAGCAACACCGAGGTTGAAAACATCAAGTCGGGGTATAGCTCTTTTACTGCGGTTAATTCACCCTCACCTTCTAAAATGCTCAACGGAAAAAGATCACAACGTTTTAACTCCACCATTTTAAGAATAGAATCAAATTTAGTGGCACCATATACGCTCAAACCAGCACCTTTTAAAATATTAGCGTCTGGCCAGTTAAGCCCTTGGCAAAAAACGTATTTTTTAAGATCATTCATGGACGAGATAGATGCATAGTCATCCGCGAAATCTTTACGAATAATAGAGCCTCTAACCCCTAACCCACCGAGAAATAAAGGGAATGGTACCCTGTGTAATACTTCATCTCTTTTATCTGAGTTTCCTGTCCATGCTATATCAATAAGCTCTGTATCAGTTAACAGTTGCAGGTCCCGATATTGACTCTGTCGTTCGACAATTTGCAACTCAAAATCTACTTCTGATGCAACTAACGCCATCGACAGCAACTCAGTGAAATACTGATGACTTTTGTCATGTTCCCGCTGGGGGCCAATTGTCTTAATTACCTTACTGCTAACATCCGATGTGATCAGTAAACTTAGTAACAACCAAAAAATTCTCATGCCAGGTGTCAAGTTTTAGGGGGAGTTTAATAGAAATATTTCAAACTCTAACTATACGATTGATTTAAGCCTACACCTATTTTGTGTAAACTGCCCAAAGTTAAACAAAGAATTTCACCAATGACTACTATAATCGCAATTTCCGGGCCTTCTGGCTCGGGCAAAACCACATTAGCAACTCAACTGCAGCAGCAGTTACCCAATAATATTACCTCTCGTATATTGAGTGAAGATGACTACTACAGAGATCAGTCTCACTTAACTTTTGAGCAGCGCATTACGACCAATTACGATACGCCTCAAGCCTATGAACACGAGTTATTAGTTCAACACATAGAGCAGTTAAAACAAGGACAGCCTGTCAACGTTCCGCAATATTGCTTTAAATCCCATAATCGACTTGCTGAACAAACCGCGATCACAGGCAGCGACATCATATTTGTCGAAGGGTTAATGTTATTTAGCAATCCAGAGTTAGTCTCTGCATTTGATATAAGTGTGTTTGTAGATACACCAATCGATATTTGTTTATTAAGGCGTATCAACCGAGATATAAATGAACGGGGGAGAGATCTGCCAGGCGTTACTCAGCAATACCTAAGTACAGTTCGCCATGCGTTGGAAGAATACATATTGCCAAACAGCGATAAAGCTCAGTGGCAATGGTCGCAGTTTGAAAATGAACAACAATTTGTCGAGTTAATCCTTGACCGATTGAGTTAGTACTTGTTTGGCGGCCGCAGCTAGTTGCGGTCGCACAAAATAAATGGTTAACGACTTAGTCAAAATAGGATACAAAAAAAACGTCAATAAGATCCAAGGTAATACAGACCAATCTTGTTGCTTGGCAATAACAAAAAATACTGGCGTTAATAAAGCAAACTTACAAAAATTCAGTAACGCTTTGATTAACAAATCCGTTTTTTCGTATGCAAGCCTTATTGCCTGCATACGCTGCTTATAAGATAACCCTTGTAATTCTGTGACTTTACGACTGTCAAATAACACGTTTAACTCTCTCTAATGTTCGCGCTTCGCGCCTTCATGCTCAGCAACAACAGATAATTCTTCAACCAACTTCTCTTCTTCGTTTTGTGCAGTATCGTAGTCTATATGCATCCAAGAAACGAGCTTATCACTCAACAACCACAAAATAAGACCCGCAACCATGGCCATTATGGCAACACCACTGAATGCAGCCATAGGTCCGGCTTCACCTACCATTTTGCCAATTTCAGACGCTAATTTGTTACCAAGCCCGATAAACAAAAACCAGGCACCCATCAATAAAGACGTAAACTTCAATGGCGATAACTTAGAAACCATGGACAACCCAATAGGCGATAAACATAACTCCCCCATGGTATGAAAAATATATGCTAATACTAGCCAAATAACGGATGCTTTGGCGGACGTATCGTCACCAATTTGCAACGCAGCGCCACACATAGAAACAAAACCTAACGCTAAGAAAAACATGCCAAGAGCAAATTTTTTCGGTGAATCGGGTTCAGCATCCCCCATACGCAACCAAAATGTTGCGAACATCGGAGCCATAATAATAATAAATAACGGGTTCACCGACTGCAGCCAAGATGCAGGCATTTCCCAGCCTAAAAACTCTAAATCCGTATTGTATTTAGCAAACAAGTTCATTGAGCCAGCTGCTTGTTCAAAGCCACTCCAAAATACGATGGTAAAAAAGGACATGATCAAAATAACTTTTACGCGGTCACGTTCTTGTGCCGTCAATGGTATTTCATTTGCTATGCCTGTAGAGGACTTTTGCAATGCTGATGGCTCTACGCCAACCTTGCCTAAATAACGATTGGATAGACACAGCTGAATAACCACGCCTATCAACATGCCAACACCAGCAGCCAGAAATCCATATTGGTAATCTACTTTTTCACCTATGGTGCCGACCACCATATAGCCCAAGATTGAACCAACATTTATTCCCATGTAAAAAATAGTAAATGCAGCGTCGCGACGTTTATCTCCATCGTCATATAAGTCGCCCACCATGGTAGAGATATTTGGCTTGAAAAGGCCGTTACCAATAATTAAAAGCGCCAAACCTATCCAGAAAAAACTAGTTTCTAATCCTTCAATTAAGTGGTGGGGCGTGCCCAACGCAAATTGTCCCAACATCATGAATGAACCACCGACTATAATCGACTTACGTTGCCCCCAGACATTATCGGCAATCCAACCACCAATAACCGGCGTCACATAAACCAACATCGCATACGTTCCGAGAATGTTAAGTGCATTGGCTTGCAATGCCAGTTGATAATCTTGATCAGATTCTGAGGCAGTGGGGTCAATACCAAAATAAGCCATATCCCAACCCATTGCCCCTGCGGTTGCGATTGTGGAAAGGTATAACACAAAAATACCACGCAGACCGTAATAGCTCATACGTTCCCACATTTCGGTGGCGAATAACAAAAACAAACCTTTTGGGTGACCTAATAAGGTCGAAGAACGGGGCTCGGAAAAAGAATTCATAAATCAGACTTTTGGAATTAAAAACGACTATATGATGCGGTAAAACAAGCAAAAAAACAAAGGCCTGAGTAAGTTTATATTCAGGCCTTTATATTAGATTGGGTAAAAATAGCGAAAGCGGTTAGTCGCTGGCTTTTTCCCAAACACGAGATTTAAAGCTTAATAACGCGATTACGATACCAACGCCTATACCGAACAATGCAATCTGTAAGTACAGATTAGGCATTTCTTGTACGTTGCTAGGATCAAAGTTACCCGATAATAAACCAGCAATGATATTACCAATTGAGTAAGTTAGTACAAACACACCCATCATTTGACCCGCAAAACGTTTAGGGGATAATTTACTTACCGCACTCAATGCAATCGGGCTTAAGCACAACTCACCTACTGTATGTAAGAAATAAGTTGTAACTAACCACATTGGCGCAACTTTTAAACCTTGGGCAGCATATTGTGATGCCATGAACATTACCAAGAAACCAGACGCCATTATCGCCAAGCCAATCGCACATTTTAATGTGTACGACGGGTCAATCATGCGTTTTGCTAGGTTTATCCACAGTGCAGCCATAAATGGTGACAAGATAATAATGAATAATGAGTTAGCAGACTGGAACCAAACCGTTGGTATCGCATCGAAGCCAAATCGAGCCGTCAAAAATGAATCATCAGCCAGTGCTCTGTCTGTTAAATTTTGGGCAAATAAGTTAAGCGATGAACCGGCTTGCTCAAAACCAGACCAAAAACATGCAGAGGCTACACACACCAAAAACAATGCCCACATGCGCTTTTTCTCAGCGTCTGTTAAGTCACCTTTAAAATAAATAAAACCGAAATACAAAAAGAATACAGCTGTAAAGAAAACCGCTACTTGTTTTGCTAATTCCACCGGGTCAATAACAATTACACCCATGTGAGCTAAAACAATAACTAGCGCCGAAAGACCAACTACTGCCCATACAGCACTCCAAGCGTTTTTCTTCGCTTTGCCTTCATAAGGGTTAGCAGGAACAATTGATTCTTCACTTAACGATTTATTGGTTAAGTGGTACTGAATTAAGCCACCCGCCATACCGATAGCCGCTAAGCCAAACGCATAGTCCCAACCATAGTTTTCTTGGAAGTAACCAGTCAAGATATAAGACAGCATCGCGCCAATGTTAATACCCATGTAATAAAGCACGTAGCCACTGTCACGGCGGCCGTCATTATCATCGTATTGCTGACCGACCATAGCTGAGATATTTGGTTTTAATAAACCAGTACCCGTTGCCACTAAAATCAAACCGACAAAAAATAGATTTTGTAAATCAATCGCTAACGCAACGTGACCGGCGAAAATGATCCAACCACCATACCAAACAGCATTTTTACCGCCCAATAAACGGTCCGCTAACCATCCACCTGGTAAACCTAAAAAGTACACCGCACCTGTGTATAAACCGTAGATAGCACCAGCGGTTGCTACTGTTAGGCCCAAACCTTCAGTTTGCAAACTTGCCGTCATAAATAACACGAGTAGCGCACGCATGCCGTAATAACTGAAGCGTTCCCACATTTCAGTAAAGAATAATGTTTGCAGCCCTTTTGGATGACCAAAAAACGTTGCAGGAGAATTTGGATTATTCATACAATAACCTTTGAATTTAATTATATTATTTTTATTTATTTGAAGGTGATGTAATAGCACTTAGGCCATCACAATTTAATCAACTATAAATTGCGTTTTGTGAAACATAAACCTGAGATTTATACCTAGATACTTTGCGGGTTGCAACCGTTGATCGATGAATCTACAAACTATTCCTGTGAAAAGCCGTCAGTTTATACTTACAAACGTACTGTCGAATGATTTTACTATGCAGTTTGCCGCTATTTAAGAAATGCGGTCTCTTGTTGTTTTAATTCATTCAAACTCCGATAGTCAAAGTTTTGATTTTTCTGTTTTAAGTCTCCAACGTGATAACTGTCGATAGAGAGCCCCGTCGCATACACTTTATCATCAATCAAATAGGCCTTTTCTTTGTAACTGCTTATAATCAAACCCACGCGTTGTTGTGGCAGTTCCATTAAATTAAATCCTGAGCTGTAATCTGTAACTGGATTGTTGCACTTGGCTATTGAAGCTAACACGGTTGGAACATAGTCAACATGACCAGACAAGCTATTTACGTCGGCCCCCTGAGTTTGATTTGGCTGTTGCAGATAAAAAGGAACCGCGGTTTGATAAGTGGTAAAATTACTACCATGCCCCCAATAACCGGCTCTATTATCGTTAAATTCCTCACCGTGATCCGAGGTAACAACAGTCATCAAATTACCTGTCAAATTTGACTCTTTTAATTGCTGCCAGATTTGTCCGAACAAATGATCTAAATAATTTACCGAGTTTTTATAATCGTTAAAGATCCCCGTCTCATCCATCTGTTTATCAAACAAAAACGCTTCAGGATTACTCTCAATTGGCGTGAAAATTTTGTGCTCATCTGGGTACGTATAAGAATGGTGGCTTGAGCTTAAAAAGACAAACTTAAACCAGGGTTTATCGGACGGTGTTTTTAAATCGGCCAATAATGCGTCCACCGCTTTAGCGTCGTTCACTTCCATCGCTTCTGACATAGGATTGACATAATGCTCATCGGCAATCTTGCCAAACATCATGGCCTTCAACGAAAATCGATCAAGATTTGAAGACGTGTAAACGTCAATATCGTAACCTAATTCAGCAAACGTTTTGGTCAATAACGACTGGTTTTTATAAGGGGATGCGGTCATATAGTCACGATATGTTGGGTGTAATCCAGTCAATAGGCTATACAAACCATTTACCGTTACACTGCCACCGCTGTAGTGATTATTATATCGAGTAGCTTTTTGGCTAAATTCATAAATGTGTGGCGTGATCTCGGGCCCCATATCCCCTTGTCGCCAACTTTCCATCACAAACAACAATATATTGGGAGCACGTTTTAATGGTTCTGATGCCTCACCAAATGATTTTGAAGCACACTGTAAAGGTGCTTTCGGGTAAGACAATAATCCTTGTTGTGTTGACGATAAAATATCAGCAATGTCTTCTCCGTCGGCTTCTGACTTTTCAGGAAAAACACTGGGAAACTGAGTTTTCAGCTTTGCCATCAGACTGCTTGACGTCAAAGGCGCGTAATAAGGGAAGTACGGTGTGTACTTAGTTATAGCGACTTGTTTGTATTCATAACCGACAACATGTATTAATTGTGAGACTATAAACAACACAAACACCAAAGCATTGGCTTTTAAAAGCGAGAAGCTAGGTAATTTATCACGCTTTACAAATATTAAGACGTTTACCGCCGCCACCAATGACGCGGATAACATAGCAATAAATACCAAACTAAATGATACGCCAACGCCTTTGAAATCATACAACATCATATTGATAAGCATCATGTCGATATGAAATCGGTATACGCCAAAAACAAAGTAATCAGCCACCAATAACACATCCGCTATTACTTTCGGCAATATAATGAGTGGTAGCAGTGGTTTAAACCAAGCGACTGGTAATAACACCAAGCTCAGCAGCAATAAAACAAGGTAATAATAAACCGGAATCGTCAAGGAGTAGGCAAAGCCAATGAAACTTTGCGGCGCACCTGCGTTCAGCAAAAAGGCGCCAAAGAGCAACAAGCTAAATGCAAAACTATAAAAAATGAATTTATAAAATTGATGACTGTTGTCTCTAACCGATGCCAGTGCGCTTTTGCTCATGTCTCTTCTCAATTGTTAGTCGCGGTTACCACTTAAATTGCAACGACACCCCCGCGCCGTCACCAAATACATATGGAGTTACTTGATACCAATCAGCGACATCATTTTGGCCGATGGCGTTAAGCGATTCCCAAGCCACGTACCAACCGAGTATTGCCTGTGATAAATAATGCGCATCGTCATTCACTCTAGACCAAGCACCTAACATAGAAGCGCCATAAGCTAAGTTTTTTTGCCATGGCTGTAAATTACTCATTTTTGCCAATGCTAAAAACGGTACGGCCGCCACAAAAGAGTGACCACTGACTCCGTTGTCATCTTCAAACGAACGCCAGCGTGCATCGCCAACACTGTCTCTTGGACGTGCACCACCGGTTAATGGCTGAGTTACACCAATGATTGGCCCGCCCAGTAAATACGCGCGTAATGACAACTGCCCCCAATGTGCCACATTAGAGTCAGGTTCAACAAATTCCAACGCACTGGCTAACGCCGCCACAGGCATCAGGATAGTTTTCTCGCCAAAAAGTTTTGCTACCTTGGCAACGTCGTCAGTATCCGCCGAGTGAATATCGTCTTGGTACCAAGACTGAAATTCTGTATCAATCGACGTATGCGCCATAACGGCACCAACCGAAAACACCGAACCAAAACGCAACAAACGGTTTTTGGTATAAAACGACGAGTAGTCTTGTTTAACCGTGTCCCAAATATTATCAAATTGCACTTCATAACGATTAGACGCTTGGGCCGTAACAGTCGATAACAAGCTAGCTAATGCTAAAACGATTTTGAATAACTTCATATTTACTACCTAAGAGTTATTAACGTGAAAAATATTGAATGATGTACGCCAACCAAACCAAACTGGCGATGATAAGAGATGTGCTAACCGCGGCCGATGCCAGGTCTTTCGCCCGTCCCGACAATTCATGTCGCTCCAGACCAACACGGTCAACCACAGCCTCAATCGCAGAATTTAATAATTCTACAACCAAGACAAATAACATTACGACCATAAGTACAACAAAATCGGAAAAACTCGCGCTGATAAACCAAGCAATAGGGGTAAGTAATAACACTAACCATAACTCTTGACGAAAGGCAGCTTCATGTTGGTAAGCGGCTTTAAAACCGAGGAGAGAACAATACGTTGCTTTTAATATACGAGACAGGCCTGAACCGTTTGGTTTGGGTTCGACAGACTCAAAGTCGGGTTGATTGTTAGCCATGTTAAATATTAACCAAGTGATTATACTTGTGAGTTAGTGCTCCGATTGGTTGGCTAATATATCATACTTGATCAACTGCGGCAGATGATTTTGCAATTGGGTTTCTATCTCTTCCAGTGCCTCAAACCGACGACAGAATGCGGCTGATTCTTTATTTAATCGAGTGGCATTTACCTGCAGAGATTTTTCTATTTCAGCACGAATAAGTTCAGCTCGCTCATCCAAGTCAATACGCTGACCTTCCACGTCACTTTCATTACTGTTGTATGCTTGTCCCATAGCGGTTAACATCACATTTAGAGAACCTGTGATCACTTCTCGAACTTGTTCACTGACTTCACGTTTAAAGTAATCATCCAATTCATTAAAGCCCTGCGGCGCTAAATAAAAATTGTCACCACTGCGCGCAAAACGTTTCAGCAATCCGACTTTTAATTCCATAAAATGCTCGTTGATGCCCTTTGCTGCATCGCTACCCGCTATACCTTCTATAACGCCATCAAGCGCTTTAAAGCCAAGTTCAACCGAGTCCATGGCAATGGCAACAATTTCTGGTAATTCTTTACGCAGTCCCAAGCTCAAACGTTTAACTAATTGTTGTTGCTCGGGGGTAAGTGATATCTGCTCACCACGGATAAATAGTTCTTTGTCGTGGTTTATTTGGATTTGAGTACGGCCTTTTCCTAAAATACGAATATGATCCGGCGCTATCAGCAACCCCATTTTTAACTGAATAGGACATTCCGAGGCCTGCACAGGGTTAACAGATAAAGCTGCGGCCAATAGCAAAAATGATAATAACGATTTAGTAACCGACAAAATGCGCACGACTGTTAAGACTCACTCAAGTTAAAAATCTACAAACTTAAGGTAAATTGTGAAGGTTAATCTACCAATAGACAAGGTTATTCAGCGTACCTAACCATGCGTATATAGTAATCTTGTTGTTTATCTCGGCTATCAATTCGGCCGTTAGAAAACGCCACAGACCAGGCCTCTGTGGTTTTATCAGCGGATGTGTTCGGTGTAGAGGTCCAGAAGTTGCCATCTGGCGTATTTGGGAATATGGTTAAATTGGCCGACGGCGAGACACAGGCTCTTTCCACCAAAGACGCTAACTCTTTTAAATTTGGCACGCGCCAGTCGGTATGATCATTAAACTGGTATTCATCACTTAGTTGCAAAGCCAATTGCCAAGTCAGTCTTACAGGCTCACCATCGCAGGTTTCACTATCAGCATTCCATGTTTGGCCTACCACACATCGAGACCACATTAGTTCACTTTCACCGTGTACTACCAAACCAGAATTATTAGCTGACACAGTAAACTCGTCATCTGCGGTGGTTACTGTACTGCCAGCGCAATCTTGCTCTAAATTCGCATGTACATTTACTGAAACAAATACACTCAAAGACAAGATTGAAAACAGCATCGGTGGTAATTTTGACATTTTCATAACAACTCTCAAGATTAAGGTGTTCTGATCAATATGACATAAGCAAATTGAGACTCAGCAATGACCGAGTCATCCCCTGTGGCAAGATCGATCACCCAATTAAAGCCATCACCACCGCCTTCGGCACTCGTGTCCGACACCCAATAAAATTTATGTCCCAACTCCGCTTCATCCGGCGTGTATGGGAAAAATTCAGACGGTAATAAGCTTTCCTGATCGATATCGTAATAGTCTAATAAATTCAGCAGTTCCATATAGGTTGGAATACGCCAATTCGCGCCACCACAATAAGTTTGTTCATTAACGAACTCAATATACTCCTGCACGGTGCAATCTTCTTCGCTAGGACACGTTTCAAGTGGCGGGCCACTGTCATCCATTGTGTAATAGTTATCTACACTACGAAGCGTGGTAAAACGAGGGGTCGTCGAAGGCTGTTTTACTTCCCAAATAAACCCTGTGAAATTATCTCTTACGCAGCTGTACACCAGAGAATCGTTAGGAAGCTCATCGCCATTGACATCAAACTTAGTAAAATCAAAACTACGCGGGCCTGCACCGCTTTTATCCAACAAGTCGCTGATTTCATCACGACCTGTATCAGCGTCTTGCATTGGGAAGTTGGCGTTTCCACAATCAATAACGGCAATATTGTCATAACACTCGGTAACGCCTGTATCGTGCAAAATGCCTAAATTTCTCGGGTTAACAACAACTAAGGTTTCATCGCTGGCTTGATTGTTTGCACTATCGGTTACCGTCAATTCAAATACTAAACTTTCAATCGCATCAACATCTGGTGCAATAAACTTAGCCAAACAATTTGTACTAGTTAAACCGTCGTCACTAGCTGCATCATCGTTAAACTGCACAGCTGTGCCTGTTAATAATGACCAACGGCAATTAACATCTGAAATAGACGAAACACTTTGTCTGCCATCTAAGGTGACTTGGGTGAACTCTTCAACGTTTTGATCCAGTCCTGCATTTGCTGCAATCGCGCTTTTCGCAGAGTCGACCGGAACATCTATAATGTTACTTGAACTCAAACCGAAGTTATCTGTCACCGTCAGTTGCACTTTGAAATTAGTAATTGAACTGACAAACGGAGCTTGAAATTGCAATGTCTGTGTATTACGACTGCCGATAACAATTAACGGCGTATTATCATCTACTTGCTGCCACAGATACTCTCGAATTTCACCATCGTCATAACTGCTTTCGCCGCTCAAGTTAACAACTTCATAGGTGGCAAAGGGCGGCACAACATTGTCGTCCATTTGTATAATCGCCACTGGCGCTTGGTTAATGTTTTCAACCATGACAATAATATCGTCGGTAACTAATTGACCGTCTAACGAAATATAACGTGCTTGAAACACCAGTTGCGTATCAACTGCCACTGGCGGTGCCGTAACTTCGGTACTTAATTCGTCTTCAATTGGAAAGTCTTCAATAAAAGGTCCAGAGATTTGCGTCCACGTAATTGAGCCACCTTCAGGGTAAACAGCGGCAGTTAGGGTAAAGTTTTGCCCTTCTAAAACAGAAAGATCTGAGCCAGCATTAACACTGGCAATATTTGCCATAGGCTGACGCTCGCCAGAGTCTTCACAGCCAGCGAGAATAAAAGATAAAACTATTAAAAAGCAAAAACTTACACTTTTCATATACAGGTTCAAATTAAATAAAGACGAGATAAAATGCATTCTTCACAAAACAAAGCAAAGATTAAGCCACTCCAGCAACTATGGGAAAGGTTAAACCTCTAACATACAAACACCAAGCTTTTACATTCCTTTAGGCAGACGCGTCGCTGTTGCCCCGTCCTTGTCGCGTCTGCGTTGCTTCATCCCTGAAGTACATACAGAAAGAGCGCCAATTACTGTGAGTCA
>JABXID010000168.1 GCA_013373245.1 Gammaproteobacteria bacterium | reverse complement strand
GAAAATTGGCCGCCTGCAAGCCTAGCTGAATAATCTAAATCACTATATTAGTTTAGTTAGAAGGATAGGGTCATGCGCCATCGTAAGAGTGGTCGTCAATTAAACCGCAACAGCAGTCATCGTCAAGCGATGTTCCGTAACATGGCGGGTTCTTTGGTGAAGCATGAAATCATCAAAACAACTTTGCCTAAAGCTAAAGAATTACGTCGTGTAATTGAACCATTGATCACAATGGCTAAATCAGACAGCGTAGCAAACCGTCGTTTAGCATTCGCTCGTACGAGAGATGCTGAAGTAGTAGGTAAGTTATTTAGCGATTTAGGTCAACGTTACAATGAACGTCCTGGTGGTTATACTCGTATAATCAAGTGCGGTTACCGTACTGGCGATAAAGCGCCTATGGCATACATTGAACTGGTTGATAGACCAGAAGTTGATGCAGATGCTGAAGTAGTTGAAGCTACTGAAGAATAAATAAAAAAGCCGGGTTATCCCGGCTTTTTTATTGCTTGTGGCCCGTCCTAAATAAGACTAATGAAAATCCCTCGAGTCTAAACACAAGCTTTCAAATTCCTCTGTTAAATCAGTAATTTTCCCTGCAATGACGAGAATAACTTCTTTTTCTTTTTCCAAAATTCCACTAACTTTGACTATTTTAGAAGATAAGAACGACTTCTTTTGTGCGCGTGCTGTGGCAAGCCAGACAATAACATTAATATTTCCGGTATCATCTTCCAAGGTCATAAAGGTAACATCACTGGCGGTGCCAGGGCTTTGTCGCCCAGTAACTAAGCCCACAACATTTACCACTGATTTGTGTCGGTGTTTATAAAGCTCAGATGCTGGAGTGTAACGCCCTATCTTATTCATGTTCCTCAATAATTGTATAGGGTGCTGTTCGACACTTAATCCAAGCGTATTATAATCTTCAACTAGAGAATCATATTCGTTTGGCTTTAGGTTAAAGGTTTCTTTATCGCAAGTTAGCTCGAATAAACCTAACTCGTTATGGCTGTTTGCCAATGTCCAACGGCTAGAATATCTGTTTCCACTCAGGCTTTTCAAAGCATTTGCACTAGCTAATGCTTGTAATTCATAGTTTTTGATGGAGTATTTATTAAGCTCGCCGAGGGATTTAAATTCTGTTTTTCGGTGCGTTAATAGCTCTTCTATTGAACTTTGTCTTAAACCTTTTATCAGTTTCAATCCAAGTCTTAATGCAAGTCGACTACGATCAAGTACTTCGAGCCGGTGTTCCCAGTAGGAATGATTAATACAAGGTGGAAGTACCTTAATGTTATGTCGTTGAGCATCTTGTACTAGTTGAGAAGGTGAGTAAAACCCCATGGGCTGGCTATTTAGAAGAGCGCAATAAAACACTTCAGGGAAGTAGTATTTAATCCATGAAGATACGTAAGCTAATATTGCAAAGCTTGCGGAATGAGATTCTGGGAAACCATAGTCACCAAATCCTAATATTTGCTCGAAAAGTTGTTCTGCAAATTTGATGTCATAGCCTCTTTCCAGCATGCCATCGATCAGTTTTTTCCTGAACTTTTCCATTTCACCATTGTACTTCCATTTTCCCATTGAACGCCTTAACTGATCAGCCTCTCCTCCCGTAAACCCGGCGGCTACCATTGCTACCTTTATAACTTGTTCTTGGAAAATAGGAACTCCCATCGTTCGACTTAAAATATCCTGAATTTCTTCAGACGGATAAGTAACGGCCTTACTACCTTCACGTCTTTTAAGGAATGGGTGAACCATTTTTCCTTGTATTGGACCGGGTCTAACAATAGCTATTTGGATCACTAAATCATAATAAGTCGAAGGTTTTAAACGCGGCAACATACTCATTTGTGCACGAGACTCAATTTGGAAAATCCCTACCGTGTCAGCTTGTTGTATTTGCTTAAATACTTGAGGATCATCGCCATAATTACTGATTTGTGCGATTGAGCAATCATAATCATAATGGTGTCTAATAAGATCAAAACTTCGGCGAATTGCCGTTAACATACCGAGGGCGAGTACATCGACCTTTAGTAATTCCAGAGTTTCAAGGTCGTCTTTATCCCACTGAATGACAGTTCGCCTCTCCATTGCAGCGTTTTCGGTAGGTACTAATTCATAAAGTGGACCTGATGAAATTACGAAACCTCCAACGTGTTGTGAAAGGTGTCTCGGAAATTCTCTTATTTGATTTACGAGTTCTGTAAACCATTTAGCGCGAGTGGCATTGGTTTCCAGTCCCAGTTCTATAACTTGTTCAACCCAGTTAGCTTTTCTGTCTCGTCGATTAATGTTTTTTATGAAAAAATCCAGTTGTGTTTCATTCATCGATAGCGCCTTTCCAACTTCTCGAATGGCACTCTTTAGACGAAATGTGACGACCGATGCGGCAATGGCTGTATGTTCTCGGCCATATTTTTTGTAAATGTACTGAAAAATTTCTTCACGTCGCTGATGCTCAAAGTCAACATCAATATCCGGAGGTTCTCGTCGCTCTTTTGAGATAAAACGCTCAAACAAAACTTGTATTTGCTCAGGGTTCACCGCGGTAATTTCTAAACAATAGCAAACAACTGAGTTAGCTGCGGAGCCCCTTCCTTGATAGAGGATATTTTTACTTTTCGCAAACTGAACGATGTCATATATGGTGATAAAAAAATGCTCATATTGCATTTCTTCTATCAGGTTAAGCTCTTTATCGATAGTCGCGTTGAGTTGTTTTGAAAGGCCGTTTGGAAAACGTAACTTTTTGCCTTGTTCTACTAATGACTTTAGGAATGTCGTAGGGTTGTGATGTTTGGGGATGAGCTCAGACGGATATTCATATTTTAGTTCTGCCAAATTAAAGTGGCAGTTTTTAGCTAGGTCTGCGGTATTACTGATTTCATCTGCGGTAAAAAGTTTCTTGAGAGTCGAGAGCGGCCGTAAGCTTTGTTCCGCATTTGATATAGCTTGTTGCCCTAGCTTTTCTACGGTCGTGTTGTTCTTAATCGCAGTGAGTATATGCTGTAATGGCAATCTATTTTTTTCGTGCATTAACACATCGCCGCAAGCTAATACTTTGATACCGTATTCATTAGCTATAGTGCGACATTGGTTGGTATATTGACTTTCACCGGCGACTAATAATCGTCTCAATCCGATAAAAAGACGGTGCTTGTATAAGCTTAACAATGACTCTGCATATTCAGTATTTGTGTTTTGATCCTTGGTTGGTAACCAAATAAAGTAACAGTATTCAATGGACGTTAAATCCCACTGACTTAATTGATATTTCCCCTTTTTACAGCGCCTTCTGCTATTTGTAATGATACGGCATAATTCAGCGTAAGCTTTTCGAGAAGGCGCGATAAGTACAAAATCTAGAGTGTGCTGAAAGTGGAATCTAGCTCCAACGATCAACTTGAGATTCAGGTTGTGTTTATTTATATAGGCATGTGCTCGAACCACACCAGCGACACTGCACTCATCGGTAAGTGCTAGTGCGGAATAGCCCAACTTTTGAGCTTGTTCAACCAACTCTTCCGGGTGGGATGCACCTGTAAGAAATGAGAAGTTACTTTGGCAAACAAGCTCAGCATAGTTAACTGTATTATCCAAAATAACCATGTATGAACCATTTGTTATCAGGTTGACGGAATATCCACATAAGTTGTTGATTGTGGTTAGTTGCTAAAAAATAGTCTCGCTTGATATCTGATTGCCACCATTGAGTTTGGATTCGTTCAGCAGATTGCTTAATTTCAACAGATTCACAAAGCGGAATAGGAGCTGGCAATATATGGGCAGGGCGTAAGCCATCGCTAACCTGACTTACGGGCGAGTGTTTTAATTTGATATCTGGTCTTTGTAATAGAGTATTGTGCTCTGCTAAATGCTCCGGTTTGTAAATAGGGACATGGACACAGTCGATACCAAGTTTTGTTTGCAGAACCGAAAGCAATTCTTCCTTGCTCAATTCATTTTGCTTTCTGGAGTACAAGTCACGGGTAGTTGCTTGTTGATTTTCTAGTTGTGTCGCACTTAATGAAATAGCTCGAATTGCAGAACGTAAAGTGACCTTTTCTAATTTAAGAGTGAGCAAAGTAAGCCAAGCAGTTGCTTGGTATTGAGCTTTGGCACTTGCCAACGTTAAAACAAAATGTTCCTGGTTCGCTTGTTTGAAATTAAAAGTGAGCTTTTGTGTTGTTAAGCAGCGAACAGTTAAGAATGACTCAAGTTCATTCAAAAGTTTAGTTAATGGCTTGATCAGTATTGATGTATTGTCTATTTCAAATAATAACTCCAGTGTTGTATAAAATTGAGTCTTAGGTTGGTAATAACTAAGCTTTTCTTTCAATTCGCCAGTCAGCTGTCCAATATAGTTAATGAGCTGGATATCAAATCGAATGGCTAGTTCGGCTAAGGGCACATCAAGTAATTGCCCCAAGCTTTTAATACCAACGCTATATAAAGACTTTTTGGTTTTGTCGCCAATTAATAGTGCATTGACCGGCAATTGTCTCAATAGTTCTAGGCAGGCTTGTTTATCCGTGAAAATCTTATTGATGCTGCTTTGGGCTAATAATCTGGCGGATTCTGCTGAGTGACTAATGGCATAGTGAGTAGTAATGTTAAAGCTCAACAATTGTTGTTTGACCAACTGCCAATAAGAGTTGACATCGGAGTAGAGCTTTAACATTGGACTTACCTTAATAAATAAGCCCTGTGGCGGATCGAGAGATATATCACTTGTTGTGAAATAAAGGTGTTCGGCGATCTCCTTTAATTTAGTCTCTTCATATAAAGCGGAGTAGTCAGTCACATCGAGGTCACAGGTTAAACTGATTGAGCTGGCAAGACCCATTCCCTTTTCTATACCCGCTTCTCTGGCTGCAGTATTTAGTTGCACTACCTCATTAAGGTTTTTATCAATAATTACAAATGCCTTCCCCGGTTTTCCTTTTAACTTATGAGTGAGATCCATTTGTAAGTAAGGAAAATGAATATAAAGCCACAACATTTTACGTTAACTCGCAAAAGTAAAACTTTTATCAGGCCGAATTGGTCTTTTCTGTTCGTATAACCTTGGCCAATAATTTTGCATATTGATTATAGGCTGCTTCGAAAACACTTTACCTTTTGCCTTATTTATAATGATCTTCAGATCTGTATCTGTCGGATGTAATGATAGCGACAGCTTAACTCCGTTCATTGGTGTAGAGTCTGGAATGGTATAAACAATTAGGCTACTGCCGTTTGTTTCACAGGCTAAATTTAAGCGACGAATGGACTTAAAGGAAAAAGAGTTCTGCCAAAGTAGAACGCAAGGGCATAATCCACTCTTTAAGCAGTATTCAACAGACCACAACGCATCATCAATTGAATCCGTATTGATATATATAAGTTGATCAAGATTAATATTTTGCTGCAATAAAAACTCATTACTTAATAGGCTAGGAGGATTGATGACAGCGATCATTTCTTGATCACTCTTTTTTAATAAATAATGAAGTAACAATCTAATTTCTCCAGAACCTAATAATGATTTAACCTCAATGATCCCTGAGCTCGGAAAACCTCCTGTAATGTAATCTAACTCACGATAACCACTAGCGAGATAGCTATTATCAGTAGATTGCTCATTGGCGAACCAAATAATGTTTTTATCTTTTAGCTGCTGTAACATAATAAAATAACTGTTTTTTTATACAGTATAATTGAGTGTTTTTGCTTTGCAAGTAATAAGATCGAACAAAGATCCATCAAACGATCTTTTTTTGGTGATAATTATTAAAATAAGTGTTGCGTAAAATATAAAAGTCCCTAAAATGCCGCCTCGTTGTCAGGGAGACATCGAAAGACTTAAAAGAACAAGTTAACTTTTAAGAAATCGATAAAAAACTTGAAGAAAACTTAAAAAATATT
>JABXID010000246.1 GCA_013373245.1 Gammaproteobacteria bacterium | reverse complement strand
TTTCGAGTTTCGAGTTTCGAAAATAGTAATTGTTGCTATTACACAAATAAAAAAACGCTGCTAATTTTCGTTAGCAGCGTTTTGTTATTCTGATTTGGTTTTTACTATGTATTAATCGAGCTCTTTCACGCCCATGTTATATAAAGTAAAACCAAAGATGTCGGCATATTGTTCAATCGTTTTACTGATTGGTGTACCTGCACCATGGCCTGCATCTGTCTCGATGCGAATTAACGTCGGGTTACTGCCAGTGTGTTTGTCTTGTAATTCAGCAGCAAATTTAAATGAATGTGCTGGAACCACACGGTCGTCGTGATCGCCTGTAGTAATTAACGTCGCTGGATAGTTCAAACCAGATTTCACATTATGCACCGGTGAATATCCTAACAAATATTCAAACATGTCTTTGCTTTGCTCTGCCGTACCGTAGTCGTAAGCCCAGCCAGCACCTGCAGTAAATGTATGGTAACGAAGCATGTCTAATACACCAACCGCAGGCAATGCAACCTGCATCAATTCAGGACGTTGAGTCATTACTGCACCAACCAATAAACCGCCGTTCGAACCGCCCATAACAGCTAACTTGTTAGCTGAGGTGTAGCCTTCATCAGACAGGTATTCAGCAGCAGCAATAAAGTCGTCAAACACGTTTTGCTTTTGCATTTGTGTACCCGCTTTATGCCACTTTTTACCGTATTCACCACCACCGCGTAAATTCGCTACCGCATAAACACCACCAAGTTGTAACCACGCAGCACGAGTCGAACTGAATCTTGGTGTAAGACTGACATTAAAACCGCCATAGCCATACAATATAGTTGGATTAGAGCCGTCGAGCTTCAAGCCTTTTTTATGAGTAATGATCATCGGCACTTTTGTACCGTCTTTTGAGGTATAAAACACCTGTGTTGATTCGTATTGGCTGCTGTCAAACTTAACTTCTGAGCGAGCATGTTCTTTCGACTCGCCTGAATCTACATTGAAGCTAAAAATAGTGTTTGGCGTTTTGTAATTACTGAACGAGTAATACACTTGTTTTTGTGACTTTTTACCTGAAAAACCACTCGCCGAGCCAACTTCAGGCAGTTGAATATCTCGTACTTTGTTGCCATCAAAGTCGTACTGCTCAATCATAGAAACCGCGTCTTTGATGTAATTGGCAAAAATGTACTGACCACCGGTTGAAATGTTTAACACATTTTCTGTTTCTGCGATCACGTCTAGCCAATTAGCTGGCGTTGGTGACTTAACATTAACTTTTACAACCCGTTTATTAGGTGCGTCTAAATTGGTGAGCAAGAAAATATCATCGCCTTTGCTGCCAATATAATTAGTGTCTGAGTCGGTATTATCAACTATCGCGACCAGCGGCGCATTCTTCTTGTTTAATGCTTTAATAAACAGTTTATTGCCCGACGTCGAAACCGATGCGCTGATGATCAAATATTTGTTGTCATCTGTCACTGTGCCCCAAACGTAACGATGTTTTTCAGCGTCTGTGCCACCGAACACTAATTTATCGTCTTTTTGCGCCGTTCCGAGTTTATGATAATACAGCTTATGTTGGTCTGTTTTAGCAGAGAGTTCACTGCCTTCAGGTTTATCGTAACTTGAGTAATAAAAACCTTCATTACCTTGCCAAGACAATCCGCTAAATTTAAGGTCAACTAACTCGGTTTCTAAAATTTGTTTTGATTCTGTATCGATAACACGAGCCTTACGCCAGTCGCTGCCACCTTCTGAAATCATATAAACGGCTTTTGAGCCGTCTTCAGTAAATGAAATACCCGCTAATGAAACCGTGCCGTCTTCACTAAACGTGTTTGGATCTAAGAACACTTCCGGCTCAGCGTCTTCTTTTTGACGATAAAGTACAGACTGGTTCTGTAAGCCGTCGTTTTTATAAAAGTAGGTGTAATCCCCTTCAACAAACGGCATACCAACACGTTCGTAATCCATAAGTGTCGCTAAACGAGTCTTAATCTCTTCGCGATAAGGGATTTGCTCGAGATAGCCATAGGTGGTTTTATTTTGTGCTTTTACCCATTGAGCGGTTTCATCACTCATATCGTCTTCTAACCAACGATATGGGTCCGCTACTTTGGTACCAAAATATTCGTCGACCACATCGCCTTTACGAGTATTCGGGTATTCGATTTGATTAGTAGAACTGTCGCTACCAAAAGGCATAGTTAGCTCCGAAGCACAGCCGGCAACCAGCGAACTGGCAACAACTGCTGTAGCCGCCAACTTGGTTATTTCTTTCATTGAGTCTTTCCTTGTAAGTATTTATTTTTACAAAAATAAGCTAAAGGAAAATAATTCAACTGTCTATTAGGGCTGAGATAAACGCCAAAAAATACGTAATGAAATGATGACAGTAGCAACAGCCCAAACAATAAAGGGGTTAAACAAAGAATAAAATAAGAATGGCACCCAATATCAGTCGATAGATGACAAAAGGTAACATACCAACTTTTTCAACCAATATTAAAAAGTAATGTATGCATGCATAAGCACTTACAAACGACAGAGCCGTGCCAATTGCTATCGCTTGCCAATCAACGGGCAAAAGTTGCTGAGATAATTTATAAACTTGATATCCACCTGCGGCGGTGATCAAAGGAATCGACAGTAAAAATGAAAAACGCGCTGCTGCCTTTCTAGTCATGCCAACCATTAATCCAGCCGTTATTGTAATACCGCTTCGTGACGTACCTGGGATCAATGCCAACACTTGCGCAACACCGATCACCATGACATTTTTAATTGATACCGTGTATTCATTTTTTGTTTGCGATGCTTTTGTATCGACCCACCAAAGTAACAAGCCAAATACGATAGTAGTGGTAGCAATTACCGCTGCGCTTCTGAGGCTGCTCTCTATAAAATCATTAAAAACATAACCTATTAAACCGGCAGGAATCGTAGCTAAAATGATCAACCACGCCAGCTTACTTTCTTTATCTTGTTTGCCTTGAAACGAACCTAACCAACTCACCGTCATACGGCCGACTTCTTGTCGAAAATACAATACTACTGCTAATAAACTACCCGCATGCACAGCGACATCGAACGCTAAGCCTTGGTCATCCCAGCCCAAAACCTGAGAAGGTAAAATTAAGTGCGCAGAACTTGAAATAGGCAAAAATTCCGTTAGTCCTTGTAAAATCGCCAACACGATTATTTCAATAATTCCCACGATAAATCCTTATTATTATTTTTCTTTGTTGCTACTCGTAAGAGTGTTTATTTCGTTCAATGATCACGCCGACACTTTTAGTGCTCGCAACAGCACCTAGCTTACGCAGTTTTATTTTAATACTTTCAACTGGGTAGTCGGCAAGCACCTTTTTTGCCACCATTTCAGCGACTGTCTCGATTAATTCTACTTGATTCTCTTTGGCAAGTGATACGATATCGTCCGCTACTTCAGCGTAATCAACCGTCTTCGACAAGTCATCGATTTGCGCAGCTTGGCGCGTATCTGTGCGCATTTCCACATCGAACTGCAGCGTTTGCTGAATGGTTTTTTCCCATTCGTAAACACCAATAACTGTGTCTACTTTTAACGCTTCGATAAATACAATGTCTTGTGTCATCTAAATTCCCGAATATTGATTTGTTGATTTCAAAACTTGCTCTGGTCGGATACCATGATCCCGACGAACTCTTTATAGTTACGCTCTTTTTTAAACAAGTTGTGTGCTTTTTTGCATCGAACAGTCGTATATGCAAATGCGTTAGGCTTTAGAGTTAAATAACTAAGGCCAATAGGATGCAATTAAAAGAGCGCGAATTCTAGCCCAAATTAACCGATTGAGAAACCGTAAGAATGTCGATTGAAGTATTATCTACCATATTTATTAGCTATTTAATTGGCTCGATAAATTCGGCTATCTTGATCAGCAAATGGCAACGACTGCCAGACCCTCGCTCAAAAGGCTCAAATAACCCCGGCGCGACAAACATGTTTCGAATTGGTGGAAAAAGATTAGCCGTGTCTGTTCTGGCCATCGATATTATTAAAGGCATAGTTCCGACGTGGGGAAGTTACTACCTAGGATTTAATGCAACAGAAATTGGTTTTACCGCGCTAGCCTGCTGTTTGGGCCATATGTTTCCAGTATTTTTTAGATTTAAAGGTGGCAAAGCAGTGGCCACAGCCTTTGGCTGTATGCTACCTGTCGGTGTGACATTAGGATTTGTGTTATTAACAATATGGATACTGGTATTTAAAAAGTTCGGTTATTCTTCGTTAGCGGCCATTGTTTCAGTGGGGCTTTCACCACTCGCTACTTACCTGATTGCTGAAAAATACCTGCTGCCAGTTTCGATGTTGGCGGCGCTTATTATTATAAGACACACGCCAAATCTAATTCGTTTGATTAACGGTACTGAGCCGAAATCAAGGCAGAGAATATAGCTAACTAATTAAATTTCAGGAAGTTCTTCTATCGACCAGCGCGGTTTCGCTTTTACTTTTAATTCGTTCGAACCGTATTTTTGCAATCGCTGTGCGCCTGCATAAGCGATCATAGCGCCATTATCTGTGCACAGATCATGACGCGGATAAAATACATCACCTCGGTTCTTTTTCATCAGCTCTTTTAGCTTAATGCGCAGTTCAGTATTGGCACTTACACCACCGGCAATCACTAATGTCTTAATGCCCGTTTGTTCGACAGCCCTACGGCACTTAATGGCAATAGTATCAACCACAGCTTGTTGGAACGCATGAGCAATATCTGCCTTAATTTGTTCAACATTTTCAGGCTCGTCTGCTTGTTCTGACTTGCTGCCCGCCAATTGAATGCCGGCGGCGCGAATTTCATTGGCTGCCGCCGTTTTTAATCCACTAAAGCTAAAATCTAAACCAGGTCTATCCGTCATAGGACGAGGGAACTTGTATTTGTTTGGCGTTCCTTTTTCAGCCAGCTTTGCCAGCATTGGACCGCCAGGGTAGTCTAAACCTAGTAACTTTGCGGTTTTGTCAAATGCCTCGCCTGCTGCGTCATCAATCGATTCACCAAGGATTTTATATTGTCCAATAGCTTGTACTTCTACCAGTTGGGTATGGCCGCCTGATACCAGCAACGCCACAAACGGAAAATCTGGTTGCGTATCTTCTAACATAGGGGCTAACAAATGCCCTTCCATGTGATGAACCTCAACCGCAGGAATATTCCAAGCATACGCCAATGAGCGTGCTATACAGCTACCTACCATTAATGCACCAATTAGACCGGGACCAGAGGTATAAGCAATGCCTGACAAGTCAGATGGCGATACATTCGCGTCCGCCATAACTTGTTTAATTAAAGGAATGGTTTTTCGAACATGATCGCGTGACGCAAGTTCCGGAACGACACCGCCATAATCGGCGTGAACTTCAATTTGGCTATAAATTTCATGCGCTAACAAGCCTTTCTCTGTATCGTAAAGTGCAATTCCAGTTTCATCACACGACGACTCGATACCTAAAACTAACATCTATTAACCCCTGTGTTGTCACGCATTTTATACAAATTCGAAAGCGCATATTCTACCTAGACTTTAAATAATGCTCCAGCAATTAAATTAGTACTTTACATTTACCCACTCATAGCTATAGAATGCCGCACCATTTTTATTAGACACGGTCAAGTTTGACCATAATATCGAATACTGAGGTGAATTTTTAAATGCCAGTAATTAAAGTAAAAGAGAACGAACCGTTTGACGTAGCACTTCGTCGTTTTAAGCGTTCATGTGAAAAAGCAGGTATCCTTTCAGAAGTACGTCGTCGCGAACACTTCGAAAAACCTACATGGGCTCGTAAGCGTAAGAAAGCTGCAGCGGTTAAGCGTCACCTTAAAAAGGTTTCACGCGAAAACGCTCGTCGCATTAAACTTTACTAATTTACTAAGCTTGTTGTTTAAAGGTTAGCTATGTCCCTGATTGCTCAATTAAAAGATGCGCAAAAAGACGCGATGCGTGCTAAAGATAAAGTACGTCTTGGCACGATCCGCATGGTAATGGCAGCCATTAAACAAAGAGAAGTTGACGAAAGAATTGAACTGAACGACGATGATGTCTTAGCGATTTTAACCAAAATGGTTAAACAACGTAAAGACTCAAAAGCGCAATATGAAGATGCGGGTCGTCCAGAGTTAGCAGAAACTGAAGCGGCTGAAATAGAAATTATTGAAGCCTTTTTACCAAAACCTCTCACTGAGGAAGAAGTAACATCACTTATCGCGAATGCTATTAGTGCAACTGGCGCAGCTGGTATGCAGGATATGGGCAAAGTGATGGCAGAATTAAAGCCTCAAATTACAGGCCGTGCTGACATGGGGAAAGTAAGTGGTTTAGTGAGAAATCAACTAAATAGCTAACCCAGTTTAATCGTCAGAAAAACCGCACTTCTATGTGCGGTTTTTTTATGTCTGCTAATAAGCTGTAAGCTAAAAAGCTGGAATGCTAGAAAGCAAACCAATTACCCCGTCATCCCGGCGTGTTTTTGGCCGGGATCTCTATGCTAAGTTTCGAGTTTCGAGTTTC
>JABXID010000049.1 GCA_013373245.1 Gammaproteobacteria bacterium | reverse complement strand
CCCATATCTCGACCATCAGCAATTAAACCAGGTTCTTGTCGAAATGCTCTTTGACGACGCAATAACGCTTCTCGAACTCGCGGTAATGCTGCTATTTTTGATGCTACTCCGCCGACTTCTTCGGTACGTATTAAGCGTGTAACTTCTTCACCTTCTAATACAATTTTTGCACCATTTTCAGTTGGCACAAACTGGACATCTAGATGCGCAGCTAGAGGGATCAAGCTTTCTTCATCGCCTGATTCAATTTGGTGGTGGATTGATGCCAATGCCAAAACACGGTAAATCGCGCCACTGTCTAAAATTTCCCAACCTAATTTTTGCGCTAATAAGCGACAAACTGTGCCTTTTCCTGCTCCACTAGGTCCATCAATAGTAATGACCGGGACTAACTGCTCCATAAAAACTCCACATCGGTGAATTTGCGGGCGGCATTATACTCGAATAGAAAAAAAATGAAATTGATTTAACACGGAAAAACAAAAGCTTTGTGTGAAGCTTTTGTTTCATCCGTGCATTTTCGCGGCAGTTACGAAGGATTTGATGACTTATTTAATCAAAGAGTTAAATCTTTCAAAATAGTCTGGGAATGTTTTACTTGTGACTTTTGGGTCATTAATTGTGACTGATTGTTCATCAAAAGACAGCAATGAAAAGCACATTGCAATGCGGTGATCATCATAAGTATCTATTGCAGCATGTTTTATTGGCGCCGGTTCAACAATGATATAATCGTGCCCTTCTTCTACTTTGGCACCTACTTTTAATAATTCAGTTGCCATAGCATTTAGACGGTCTGTTTCTTTAACGCGCCAGTTGTAAATATTACGAATTGTGGTGGTACCTTCAGCAAACAAAGCGGTAGTTGCGATGGTCATTGCCGCATCCGGGATATGATTCATATCCATGTCCACAGCTTTTAATTTACCGTCTGAAGATACTGAAATATGGTCATCAAAATACTCTATTTTAGCGCCCATTTTGGCTAATACGTCTGCAAATTGGATATCACCTTGAACGCTGTTTTTGCCTACGCCATATACATTTACTGGACCACCTGAAATAGCACCGGCGGCTAAGAAATAAGATGCTGATGATGCATCACCTTCCACCATAAAATTACCAGGAGAAACATAATTTTGGTCGGCTTCAACAACAAAAGATTGATAATTGTTGTTCTGAACACTAACACCAAATTGTTTTATGATGTTCAACGTTAAATCGATATAGGGTTTTGATACCAATTCATCGATCATATTGATAGTAATTGTTTTACCTAACAATGGCGCGGCCATTAACAAGGCGGATAAAAACTGACTTGATACTGAGCCGTCGATACCTACTTCGAGCGTGTCCACGTCATTCGCTGGCGTAATTTTTAATGGAGGAAAACCTTCATCGCCCAAATATTCGACATTTGCACCAAGTGGTTTAATAGCTTCAATCAAATGACCTATTGGGCGCTCAAACATACGAGGCTCACCAGTGAGTTCGGCGCTAACACCAGTAAATGCGAGCACTGCAGCCAAAGGTCGCATGGCTGTCCCAGCGTTACCTAAAAATAACGCGTTACCAGGATTGTTGAATTTACCACCACAACCGTGCACTACACACTGGGTTTTATCTTCGTTTAGTTCTGTTTTCACACCTAAGGCATCTAGGGCGTTTAACATGTGTCGGATATCGTCACTGTCTAATAAGTTTGTGATTGTGGTTTGACCGTCGCACAGCGCCGCCAACAATAAGGCACGGTTGGAAAGGCTTTTAGAGCCTGGGACAGTGACGTCACCTGAAAAAGAAGTGACATGATTTAACGTTAAACTTTCTTGATGTGTGTTATTAGCCATGAGTGCGCTCAAACTCCTTCATGAATTCTACTAGAGTTTGCACACCTTCAATTGGCATAGCGTTGTAGATACTTGCACGCATACCGCCAACAATTCTATGACCTTTAAGTGCTACTAATCCTTGCAGCTCAGCTTGCTGTAAAAACAGTTTATCTAGTTCTGGGTTCGCAAGGTGGAACGGGACATTCATACGAGAACGGTTTTGTGGTGCAACCTTGTTGCTGTAGAAGTTGGAGTCGTCGATTGCTTTGTACAATAATTCTGCTTTTGCAATATTTAGTTTTTCTTGCGCCTCAACGCCGCCTTTATCTAATAACCAATCAAATACCAACTTAGCTAGATAAATAGCGTAAGTCGGTGGTGTATTGAACATACTGCCGTTTTCAGCAGTTAATTTGTAATTTAAAATGGCTGGAATCTTATCGTCACTGCGTGCCAACAATTCATTTTTAATGACAACAACACTGACGCCAGATGGCCCGATGTTTTTCTGTGCGCCTGCGTAAATTAAATCAAAATTGTTGATATCCATAGTGCGCGACAAAATAGTTGAAGATAAATCCGCAACTACTGGCGCATCGAAGCTAGGTGTTTCAAAAATTTCGATACCATCGACTGTTTCGTTTGGGCAATAGTGAACATAAGCCGAATTATCTTTTACGTTCCAATCTTTGAATTCTTTAACTTGAGTCTGATCCAACTCATTATTAAAGGTCACTATTTCGTTTTCAATATTGCCAAATTTTTGTGCTTCAGCAACAGCAGCTTTAGACCAAGAGCCGGTCTGGAAATAGTTAGCCGTTCCATTATTTAGTAAGTTCATAGGAACCGCAGCAAACTGACCTCGACCACCACCGTGCATAAATAACACCGAGTATTCGTCAGACAAGTTTAATAATTTTTTTAGAGAAGCGACTGCAGCATCATAAACCGCAATATATTCTTTACAGCGGTGACTCAATTCCATTACAGAACAACCGGTGTTGTTCCAGTCTCGAAACTCTTGCTGCGCTTTTATCATGACTTCATCAGGCAGTTTTGCTGGGCCTGCACAAAAGTTATAAACCGTCATTCACATCTCTTTAAAATTACTAAGAAAAAATAGGACAAATACTCTAACGTTTAAGCGGTTTTGGCTCAATTGATATTTTTGCAATCTAGTCATTTATTTATAGCAATGAGAGAAGATGTGAAACTTACATTGCATGAGTAAATAAACTAGGCTGTAGGTTATAACTCCATCATAAGTTGTTCAGCGCACTCAATACCTGACAAGAACGCATTTTCAACCCGTCCGCCAAAACACCAGTCTCCAATAACAGCAACTTGGTTTTCTCGATCAAATACAATATCGTTTAAATTGCTGTTATCGTCGTTAAATCGGGCGTAGCGCCAAAAGTGACGATAAGCTGAAGACAAGGTTAATTTAACTTTTTCTGTAGACGCAAACTGCTTTGGATTTAATAACATGGTGTTGTTTAGCGTATCGGCCAGCCAATTTAGTGCAAAGGATTGCATCTCATGTTCTGGCATTTGCATGTTAGCCTTAGTCCACTTTTCCGAGAAGTGCATTACCCAAACATCATCAAGGTCAATAGCGTCATTAAGTCGCTCTCTTTGCGGTTTTGAAGAATCTCTAGATACCCAAGCGACCTGATCATCACCAAACACCCCTTGTATTTGCTCAGGTACTTTCCCCTTTGTCGCTAACACCACTGCCCAACACGGATTATGTACTTCACTGGGAATTTGTTGCTGTATGCCAATATGTTCTTTGAAAAGTTCGAACGATTGTTCTGCTGGTGCCGTACTGATTACCCAATCGAATTGTCCCAGTAATTCATCTGTCCCTGTATACAATTGCCATTTATCTGCTTGCTTTGTTATTTTGTTGACTTGAGTCTTTAGCACTATATCTAAATGAGTAGCTTGTGATTTCACAAACGCGTTCATTGTTGGCGTACCGACAAATCTGCTGATATCATCTAGAGACTCTTTTAGATAAGAATATCCATTCAATTGTTCAACCACATAAGGAACAAATGGCCACTCATTAACGACACCTTGTTTTTTCCAGCTTTCTACGGCAAGTAAAAAGCGTTCATCTCTGACCGTAAAGTATTGAGCACCAGTGTCTACTTGAGCAAATTCCAAACGTTTACTGCACGCTCTTCCGCCCTTACCTCTGGATTTTTCAAATACTTTGGTTAAGTAACCTTTGTCGTTAAGTTCCGAAGCCAGAGTAATACCTGCTAAACCAGCACCTATTATTGCGATACTTTTCATTGTGTTACCTATTAAAAGTCAATTAATAGGCATTACGTGAATAAATTAGTTTTGATCACTACAATTCAATTTTTAGTTTGTAACAATTGCACAATTGATTGTGATAATTCTTCTAAGTTTGTGTCGTTAACATAGATGCCATCATTGTATAACTTTGCCATACCATGCAGGGTCGACCAACTAACTTGCGCCAATCGTAAAGAATTCTGAGAGGAGGAAATAGTCGCGGTATCTTGCCAATGTTTAATGAGGTTTAAATACTGATGAAACGTGTCATAAGCCGTGTTTTTTAGCGACTCTGTATCCAGCTCATTTTGCCAGATAATATTGCCAAACATAAGTTCGTAAGTTGCTTTGTGCTGACGAGCAAACTCTAGATAGCCTTTAACATATTTGGTCAATTTATCATGCTCAGACAAGCTATCTTCATTTAAAAATGTTTGGGTAATTGCCTGCCAAGTCGCAAAGCCAGACTCTGCAATTGCCGCCAATAAGTTTTGTTTATTATCGAAGTGATGGTAGAGCGCGGAGCGTGAGACACCAATTACTTCTCCCAGTTTTCTCATCGATAAAGCGTCAACACCATTGGACTCTATCACCAATGTCGCTTGCTCTATTAGCTTTTGGCGAAGATCACCATGGTGATAAGAAGACGATTTATTATTCATAATTTTGTTGGTCGCTTGGTTTACGACTATCTTGTTAGATTTACGATCAATTTAATCACCAATCTTGACAGTGTCAAATTAAATGCTATGTTGACACTGTCAAGTTATAAAAAGGTAATTACAATGAATACAAACTCGCCTTACCCTAATCTTATGAAGCCACTGGATTTAGGGTTTGTTACCGTTAAAAATAGGACCTTAATGGGCTCAATGCACATAGGGTTGGAAGAAGAAAAAGGTGGTATGGAAAAAATGGCTGCCTTTTACGCGGAACGAGCTCGAGGCGGTGTTGGTATTATTGTTACAGGCGGTATTGCCCCCAATGTTGCTGGTTGGGTTTCACCGTTTGCTGGCCGTATGAGCAGTAAACGTCATGCTAAGCGACATAAAGTTGTGACTGACGCTGTTCATAATGAGGGCGGCTTAATATGTATGCAAATTCTTCACACTGGGCGGTATGGTTATCACCCGTTTGCAGTCTCTGCATCAGATATTAAGTCCCCTATTACGCCATTCAAACCGAAAGCTTTGAGTTCTCGCAAAGTCTGGAAAACCATTAGAGATTACGCTCACTCAGCAAATTACGCCAAATTAGCAGGCTATGATGGCGTTGAGATAATGGGTTCTGAGGGTTACCTGATAAACCAGTTTTTTTGTGAGCGCACGAACAAACGTACTGACGAATGGGGTGGTTCATTAAAAAATCGTGCACGTTTGGCAATTGAAACCGTAAAACAAACCCGCGAAAAAGTCGGTGATGATTTTATTATTATCTATCGCCTGTCTATGATTGATCTCGTTGAAGGTGGCGCTCCTTGGGATGAAATTGTTTATCTAGCAAAAGAAATCGAAAAAGCGGGTGCAACTATCATCAATACAGGTATTGGTTGGCATGAAGCTAGAGTGCCAACTATTGTGACTTCTGTGCCTCGTGCGGCATTTACATGGGTTACTGAACGCATGAAAAAAGAGGTTTCTATTCCGTTGATCACGACTAACCGTATTAATACGCCCGAGGTTGCAGAAGAGGTATTATCAAAAGGTCATGCCGATATGGTATCGATGGCGCGCCCTTTCCTAGCAGACGCCGACTTTGTTGCCAAAGCTGCTGCTGGAAAATCAGACGAGATTAATACCTGTATAGGTTGTAACCAAGCTTGCTTAGATCACGCTTTCCAGAAAAAGCGAGTTTCCTGTCTGGTTAACCCAAGAGCGTGTTACGAGACTGAGTTAAACTTTGAACCGACATTAGAGAAAAAGAAACTAGCGGTAGTCGGTGCCGGCCCTGCAGGTTTAGCTTTCTCATGTTACGCAGCAGAACGCGGACATGAAGTGCATTTATTCGATCAAGCCAGCGAAATTGGCGGCCAGTTTAATATCGCCAAGCAAATCCCAGGTAAAGAAGAGTTTTACGAAACCATTCGTTACTTCGACAAACAAATAGCGAAAACAGGCGTTCACTTGCATTTAAACACTCGTAAAGAGAGTACCGATTTAATTGAGGATAACTTTGACGAGATTATTCTTGCAACAGGGATAGAGCCTAGAACTCCTAATATCGAGGGCATAGACAACGAAAAAGTTTTATCCTACATCGATGTTGTAAAACACAAAAAGCCAGTTGGTAAAAGAGTGGCCGTAATTGGCGCAGGTGGCATTGGTTTTGACGTTTCAGAATATTTGGTCGAAAAACATAGCCTAACAACGGAACCGGAACGATGGCTAAAAAACTGGGGGATCGATAAAAACTTTTCAAACCCTGGCGCATTGATCCCGTGTGAAATTGATCCACCTGAACGTGATGTTTTCTTACTGCAACGTAAAGCGTCAAAAGTAGGTAAAGGACTTGGCAAAACTACAGGTTGGATCCACAGAGCAGCACTAAAACAAAAGAAAGTTAAGATGTTAAATAATGTTCAGTATCAAAAAATCAGCGACGAAGGTTTACATATAACTATTGACGATAAACCGCAACTTTTAGAAGTAGACAACATAATTATTTGTGCTGGTCAAACACCGCTTCGTGAACTGCAAGGTGCATTGCTAGCGGCCAACAAAAAAGTACATTTAATTGGTGGTGCGGATGTCGCTGCGGAATTAGATGCTAAGCGCGCCATTAGGCAAGGTGCTGAATTAGCAGCGGTAATTTAAAATATATTAAAGCCCCTTTTTGGGGCTT
>JABXID010000265.1 GCA_013373245.1 Gammaproteobacteria bacterium | reverse complement strand
CCTTCTTTGTCTTCTTGCATGTCTTTGTTGTATGCAAGTGGCAAGGCTTTCATGGTCATCAACATTGCTGCCAGTGATCCCATCACACGGCCAGATTTGCCACGAATAAGTTCACAAGCGTCTGGGTTTTTCTTTTGTGGCATGAGTGAAGAGCCTGAGCTTACTAAATCACTCATTTCTACAAAGCCTGCTTCACCTGAGTTGTAGAAGATTAAGTCTTCGGCAAAACGCGACATATGCATCATACTAATGCTTGCGGTGGAAAGCAGTTCAATCACATGATCACGGTCTGACACTGCGTCCAAGCTGTTTAGCGTTGCACTTCTAAAACCTAAGTTATGAGCAAGTTGTTGACGGTCGATAGGGTACGCTGTACCTGCTAATGCACCTGAACCTAGTGGTGATGTATCAGCTCTATATAGTGCGTCTTTTAAACGACCTATATCACGATTGAACATTTCTACATAAGCTAAACACCAATGACCAAAAGTAACTGGCTGAGCACGTTGTAAATGGGTGTAACCCGGCAGAACTGTGTTTTTCTCACGTTCGGCTAAGTCCATCATGGCTTGTTGCAGGTTAACTAAAGCAAGCAATAATTCGCCGCCCGTTTCTTTACACCAAAGTTTAAGATCGGTTGCTACTTGGTCATTACGGCTGCGACCTGTGTGCAACTTTTTACCTAAATCACCAGTCGCTTCAATCAGTTTGCCTTCAACCCAGCTATGAATATCTTCAGCGTCAGACTCTAAGATCTGCTCTGGATTTTCTTCCACAGATGTTTTTAAGTCATTTAACGCTGCGGTTAAATCTTCAAGCTCTTTGTCGTTGATAACGCCAACTGAGTGAATCGCACCAGCCCATGCAATTGAGCCGACGATGTCTTGCACTGCCATGCGGTAATCCACAGGCAGTGAGTCATTAAACTTTTTGAACTGTACACTTGCTGCTTCTTTAAAGCGGCCGCCCCATAACGCCATGATGGTGTCCCTTCTTACTTAGAGTCTTTTTGAGATAGTGCTGTGATACGACTTGATAAGCTGAATAAACGAATAAAGCCTTCAGCGTGTTTTTGGTCGTATACTTCGTCTGCGCCAAACGTTGCAAACTCTTCAGAGTACAACGTGTTAGGTGAACGACGTTGAGTAACCTGAGCCGTACCTTTGTAAAGTTTAACAACAACATCACCTGTTAACTTTTCAGCAAATGACGCTGCTGCTGCAAGCTGTGCTTTAGCCAGTGGCGTGAACCAACGACCATCGTAAATAACGTGAGAAAACTCAAGACCGATTGACTCGCGATATTTTAACGACTCTTTATCTAAAATTAGCGTTTCTAAGCCTTTGTAAGCGGCCATTAAAATAGTGCCGCCCGGAGTTTCGTAACAACCGCGAGACTTCATACCAACTAAACGGTTTTCTACGATATCGATACGACCAACACCGTGTGCTGCACCCTTGTCATTTAAGTACATCAGAGCTTCGTATGCAGAAAGCTCCTTACCGTCGACGGCGACAAGTTCGCCTTCTTTAAAGCTTAATTGAACACGCTCTGCTTCATCAGGTGCATCCATTGGATCAACGGTCATGGTCCAAACTTCTTTTGATGGCTCACACCATGGATCTTCTAATTCACCACCTTCGTGAGAAATATGCCAAGCGTTTGCATCACGGCTGTATATTTTTGTCAAAGATGCTGAACATGGAATGTTACGTTCGTCCAAGTAGTTAAGAAGATCTTCACGAGAAACCATGTCCCATTCACGCCAAGGTGCAATAACAGTTAACTCAGGGGCAAGTGCCGCGAAACAAGATTCGAAACGAACTTGGTCATTACCTTTACCCGTACAGCCGTGACATACAGCGTCTGCACCCACTTTAAGTGCAACTTCAACGTGTGCTTTAGCAATAACCGGACGTGCCATTGAAGTACCTAACAAATATTGTCCTTCGTATACCGCACCGGTTTTCAAAATTGGGTAGATGTAATCTTTTACGTATTCTTCTTTTAAATCAACAACGTGGCACTCTGACGCACCTGATGCGATGGCTTTTTCTTTAATGCCTTCTAACTCTTCATCACCTTGGCCAACGTCTGCACAAAAGGCAACAACTTCACATCCTTCATAATTTTCTTTTAACCATGGAATGATAGCTGAGGTGTCCAAACCACCAGAGTATGCCAGAACCACTTTTTTGATTTGTTTGTTTTTTGCAATTGCCATTGTTTTTCTCTTAAAACTGAATATTAATTTTTTACTTAATGTGAGTAAGATAGCCTTACTCGTTTGTTTTGTTTAGTTATTTTACTAATAAAGTATGCAGCAGGGCATTCTGTGCCCACATTCTGTTTTCTGCCTGACGGAAGATTATAGATTGCTCCGAGTCTAATACCTCTGCAGTTACTTCTTCGTCACGATGTGCAGGTTGGCAGTGCATAAAATATTTAGCGTTTAGCTTATCCATCAACTGTTTTGTTATTTGGTATGGTTGGAATTTAGCGATAATGTCTTCTAACTTTTTGCCATCGCCCATTGAAATCCAAGTGTCTGCATAAATAGCATCGACGTTAGAAATCGCGTTGATGTCCGTAGTGACCGTTATGGTTGCGCCTGAATTGTCAGCAATGACTTGTGCTTGTTGCTCTACATCGGCATTGATTCCATGTCCCTCCGGGTGAACCACAACCAAATTTACGCCTAACTGAGCGCCAGTTAGCATTAACGAGTGTGTGACATTATTACCGTCACCTATATAAGCCAACGTTAGGCCTTTTAGCTCGCCAAATAGTTCCTTTAAGCTCATGTAGTCTGCCAAAGCTTGGCACGGGTGATATAAGTCACAAAGTGAGTTTACTACTGGCACTGAGGCAGCTTGTTTTAATTCAACTAAGGTATCGTGACTCATCACACGGGCAACAATCGCATCAACCCAGCATGATAAGTTGCCGCCAAAATCAGCAACGTCTTCGCGTTTACCCATAGCGCCATTTTGCTGATCTAAATAAACCGCGTGACCGCCCATTTTATGGATGCCTACATCGAAACTGACGCGTGTTCTTAATGACGGTTTTTCGTAAAGTGTTGCAACGGCTTTGCCTTTTAATGCATCAGCATAGCTCATTGGGTTAGCCTTCATATCAATGGCTAAATCTAAAATGTTCGAAACTTGTTGTGGCGATAAATCTAGATCGCCCAATACAGACTGATTAACTTGAGTCATTTTTTTACCTGTAATGTTAAATTTGTTTGTGCGGTTGATTTCAACAATTAAACCGCTTGGATTTTAGTACCAAGATTGATTTGAGCAGTTTCACTCAGTTGCGATAACGCTTTAGAGTCTTGCCAACTGCCAATATTTACAGGTCGTCGTAAGTGTTGAGCGGCTTGATGGGCTGCGTTTACTTTTACAGCCATGCCGTCACTGATCACTCCTTGACGAATATAGGAATCAATAGATTCTTGATTTAAGGTAGGAATAAGTTGTTTATCAGCATCAAGTACACCAGGCACATTGCTTAATAAACAAAGCTCAGCATCAATTAATTGAGCCGCTGCAACTGCAGCGTCGTCTGCATTGATGTTGAGTGTCTGTCCGTTATTGTCACAACCAATAGAGTTTAAGATAACTACGTAGTTGTTTTCTAACAACACGGAAATAGCGTTGGAATTATTGGCTTTTACTTCACCAACCGCACCTAATTTTTCATCTTTGACACTCGCTTCAAAAAGATCAGCGTCCGCTAAACTAAGGGCGATGGCATTAATTCCTGCAAGTTTACATGCAGCGACCAGCTGTTGGCTTGCAACTCCTGCCAGTGCGCCAACAACAAACGGTAGTTGTTCTTCAGGTGTTGCTCTTAATCCGTCGACTTTTACCGACTTCAGTAGCGCTGCAGCCATCATATCTTCCACCTGCGGACCACCGCCATGAACGATGACAACTGGACGAACCTTTTGAACCGCTCTAATTTGTTGCAAAAACTCAGCAAGTGCTTGTTTATTGGTAAGTGCTTCGCCGCCTAATTTAAAAACGATAGGAGTCATTAGTGTTGCTCCTGTGTGTTAATAATATGCTCTGGTAATAGACCGGTAGCGTGATCAAAACCACATATGATGTTTGCACATTGGATTGCTTGAGAAGCCGCACCTTTTAGTACGTTATCGATTGCACTCACAACAATTAAGTCAGTACCGTTAAGTTGCCAATACAAATCACAATAAGGAGTATAAGCCACATCTTTAATTGATGGAACAGTGCTTTTTAGTCTTACTAGCGATTGAGCACTGTATTGATTTTCAAATGCAGCGTTAATCTGTTCTATTGTAGTGTCTTCTTTCACTTGCATAGTAATTGTGGCAATGATGCCACGCTCGAAATCTGCAACGTGCGGATTAAAAATGACTTTACGGCCAACTTCTTGAGCAATTTCAGGTGCGTGTCTGTGTTTGAATAAGTTGTACGGCTTTAAGCTCAGCTCACAAAAACTGGTGCCTAGATTGGCTTTTCTGCCCGCTCCACTGACACCACTTACGGCATTTATTACTGGTACGCAGTTATCGGTTAACAAACGACCTAACACAAGTGGTTTGATGGCTAATTGCGAAGCCGTCGGGTAACAACCTGGCAAAGAAATAAGATTTTTACCTTTTAAAGAGTGAGCATTCCACTCTGGCAGTCCGTATGGAATATCTTTTAATAGATCTTGGTGTTGGTGCTCAAAGCCATAATATTCTTGATACAAACTTGGGTTTTGTAATCTAAAACCGCCAGATAAATCTAATACCGTAATTTTGTCGGAGGCTAGAGATGTGGCGATGTCATGGCTGAATTCATGCGGTGTGGCAAGAAATACAAGTCCCTGACCGGCCTGTTCGAACCGTTGTGTCAGGGATTGTAAACTGGCATCACTACCAGGGAGCAATGTTAAATCTAACAATCCAGAATATTTTGGATATAGTTCAGATAACATTTTGTTGGCGTCGTTACTATGTTCGGACACAAGTACATCTGTTAACTCGAATTTTGAATGGTTAGCTAAAATCCTTGCTAACTCTACGCCCGCATATCCGCTTGCACCAAATACTGCACATTTAATCTTTTTCATTTTGATGCCACTCAGATTTTGTAAATTGCCTAGTTATCTTTTTTTGCTGATTTAATGGCGCAATCATTCCAGAAAAATGAATGTATGTAAACAATAAAAATCCACTTTTATTGAATTTTTATTCATCTTTGTGTTTTCTTACATGTTTGGGGTATTTAATGACTCTTCTAAGGGTGGAAGTTCGTTGGAATAGGATTTTGGCTTAAATTGACTAAGTGGTTCATTGATGGCCCATTGCGTCACTTTGCCGTCGACAAACTCAATATTTATCCATTGTATTAATGTTAATACACCATCCTCTTTAGTTTCGCTTGAGATCCTTCTATTTTCGATGGCTGAAGCCAGTCCAACGTTCAACGCGGCTATTATCGCTTCAGGACAACTATCATCACTGATAAAACAAGTTAACGTTAACAAAGATATTAGTGAACCGGTCAAAATGTTTAGGTCGCCGAGCCTTTTATCAATCTGTAATAGTTGTTCGTCAAAAACGGTAAAGTGGCAAACCGTGCCGTTGGGGTAACACTCTCGTTCTATATTAGAGAAGAGTGTGAGTACCTGTCCTTGGCTCATTCCCTTGTTTAGTTGCGCTATTTCGTCTTTATAAAGAGTGTTGATATCTGGGATGTCATCGACGGAATTAACTTTAATAATTCTTTGCTTAGGCAGAGTTGTACAAGCACTGAGCAATAGAGCCGAGAGAGCTACTAATATTGAGAGTTGGAAGGTCACTTTATTAAACATTGATGTATATCTATCCTTGCATCGATATATGCAGGCTAACACAATTTAATTGTTCGGCAAGTCTATAAAGCTTTGTATTTGCTGTGGTACAATCCCGCAAATTTTTTCATTGGTAACTTGCTGTTTTGCTTAAAGTTCAAGGATTAACCTGTTTTCGTCAAAATCGATGCTTATTTGCCGATCTCGATTTTGAGTTGAACGCTGGTGAAATTTGTCAAATTGAAGGGCCTAATGGCGCAGGTAAGTCTACTTTACTGCGTGCGTTACTTGGTTTATTTCGTCCCGATGAAGGCCATATTTATTGGCAGCGAGAGCCAGTTAACAAACAGCAAGAATTATTTTTACAGAACGTTATCCACCTAGGCCATAAATTTGCCATAAACGCAGATTT
>JABXID010000035.1 GCA_013373245.1 Gammaproteobacteria bacterium | reverse complement strand
GAAATGTGTCGGGCTTTTTTGCATTTTGGATAGAAGAAAAAAGTAAAAGGGTGGCTCGAAGTAACTCTTCTCCGCCAATTCAATAGTCCTAGCAGCTGCAGCGTACAGTTTTTAGTTTTGCTAGGGCGAATTTAACAATGAAAATACAATTCTTACTATATTCGCCATTGGTTTGAGAGCTTTTAAACTAGTGTTAAGAAATGTCTTTAAAGTAGATCACGGCACCAATTACAGTTAATACGATAGTCATTGGGGTCAGTAAACCAAGAGCAACGCCAAACTCATCCTTCACCAATAAAAATGAAACAAGGGATAACGTAATAGTGAAAAACGTTAGTGCTAAAGACCCAAACGTATTAATTTTGCTTTCCGCTAACATTTTATCTTCTGATGGTTTGTTTAGCTGATGATGTGATTCAAAGTCGTTCATGTATAACCTCTATAATATACATGGTAAATAGTATTTATTTTTACTGACTAGACAATGCTCCATTTCCCTAACTTTTCAATTGAAATCTATATAACTATCGACTTACCATGGGGTAGATAAATTCTATAAAAATCAGAAAGTACGGTGAGTTCTAAGGACTGTTATGGCAAATGTGGAAATTAACCCAGTGAGTAAGGCGCTTTTTATTTTGGCTTGCCTAGTGGTGTTTTTAGCGGGGGTAAAAGCTGCAAGCGCAATAATAGTGCCTTTTTTGTTGTCTTTATTTATCGCTATTATTGCAAACCCAATTGTGGCAAAAATGGTTGTATGGCGAGTACCAAGAGGCGTTGCTGTGCTAATTGTACTGACCTTTTTAGTCATAATCGGAATGTCGCTAGCGGGCGTTGTGGGGCAGTCTTTCAATGACTTTTCAAAATCCTTACCAGTGTATCAAGAAAAGTTAGTCGGGGAGTTTCACTGGTTAGTTTCGAAACTGGCACTGTTTGATATTCATGTTAGTAGAGAGCAATTTGCTCAGTATTTCGATCCTGGTGTGGCTATGTCGATGGTGGGCAATTTGTTGTCAGGTCTAGGCGGTGTTATGACTAACTTATTTTTGATTATCTTGACCGTGGTATTTATGTTGTTTGAAGCACCCGATGTAAATAAAAAGGTGCACATTGCTCTACGTGATCCCGCAATGAAACTTCAGCACATTGATCGTTTTTTAGAGTCGGTAAATAACTACTTAGCAATTAAAGCCGTGGTAAGTTTAGTCACGGCGATTTGCGTTGGCATTTTATTATGGATTCTAGATGTCGATTATGTTTTGTTGTGGGCGGTTTTAGCGTTCTTATTTAATTTTATCCCAAACATTGGTTCCATCATTGCGGCGGTACCTGCTGTATTGTTAGCGATTGTAGTGCAAAGTCCGGCAGTAGCAGGGCTTGTTGCCCTAGGTTATGTTGTCATTAATACTGTTATGGGGAATGTCATTGAACCTAAATTCATGGGTCGGGGACTCGGGCTTTCAACCTTGGTGGTGTTTTTGTCGTTAATATTTTGGGGATGGTTACTAGGTACTGTTGGCATGTTACTTTCCGTTCCGCTGACTATGATTGTTAAAATAGCAATGGAAGCCAATGAGGAAAGCAAATGGTTTTCGGTATTATTGGGTAATGGTGAGATTCCCGAGAGCAGCAAGTAGTTTCAAATTGACTGAATTAAAAAAGGAAAGCAATTAGCTTTCCTTTTTTTTGATACTGAAAATTTGTTGTTATCTAAACCGAATGAGAGCTTGAATCTTTTTTTAAACAGCAAATCTGTCTAAAATGCTCATCACATCATCACTTGCCACTTCCATTGATTTTAAATGCTCTACAGCTTTACTTTTATTGCCAGCCGATAAAGATTTTAGTGCTTCTACACCGTGGTGATGCACCAGTCTATGAGGTTCGTCTAATTGATTAAAACCAGCCAGTTTGCCAAATTTTTCTTTGCCTTCTCCGACATACCATTTACCAAGACGGCAAGACAAGTGATCAGCAAACTCATCAGCGGTTTTGTAGCTAATACCTGCAGCAACAGCGTAAACTTCTCCTTTCCAAACAACGTGATCTAGTTTTACCGTTTGTACGAAACTCTGCAATGTTGCAGTTTCAATGGTATTTTGCATTGAGCTGCAAGAGTTAATTAGGTTGTTGTAATCACCATTTAAGGTATCCACGCCACTAGACAATTCTTGATTGCTGTTTTGAATGTGTTCGACTGAGTTAACCGTTTCGTTAGTAGAGCGAATAATTTCGTTTACCAAGTCTGATACTTCATTAGCTGACTCGTTAGTATTGTTTGCTAGAGCTCGAACTTCATCGGCAACGACACTAAACCCTCGCCCGGCTTCACCAGCACGTGCAGCTTCAATCGCAGCGTTAAGTGCTAGTAGGTTGGTTTGATCAGAGATTTTTGAAATGGTTGATACAAAAATATTTATCTTGTCTGCCATTTCCGAAAGACCCGAAATGTTGCTGGTCATTGAGCCCATTTGGCTGCCTAGCTCACTCATTCCGCCAACAATACTGTTTAATGCGCCAGAAGAGGTAGTGAACAATTCGTGGATATTACTCAGCTTTTGTGACTCTTCATCAATCACTTGGAAGGAAGAAAGTACTGAGTCTCTAACGCCGTGAACTTGGCCAATAGACTGGATGAGAGAAGCCAATACTTCAGTTTCAAATTTATCTTCTTGTTGACTGTTATCTAGAGAAGATTGTTGTAGTTCAGATATTAATTCGTCTGAGTTGGCGATTTGCTGTTTAAGCGCGGCGACTTCCTGTGCAAGTTTTGAGTTTTCAGATTCAAGCGCTTGGTACTTTGCCTTGGTCACGAACATGCATGTACTCCAAAAAAATGTTTAATCGTTATCGGCGTGTAGCTAAAAATATTGAAAGTAATTTGTTGAGTTTTGTCGGTGTTTTAGCATACCCGATTAACTCTAGTTTCTGTTGATTCAAAATAACATTGTTTTAGAAAATTACATTAAAAATGTTTAACTAATCGCTGTTGCGCTAGAAGTGTCGAGTTACTGGTCATTTATAATTTCTTTGATATACTAAAAGGTCAGACCAGTTAAGTGGTAAATTAAACGATGAATATAGAACAAATTTTTACACAATTTGCCGAGCAAAAACCTGAATACACAGTCACTATAGATAAGACGTGGACTCAAGGGCGAACCATGTTTGGCGGTATCTCGGCTGCACTGTGTTATCAAGCGGCGGAAAACTTAATTGAGGATGGTCGAGCGGTTCGCTCGTTTCATGTTAATTTTATAGGACCGCTGTTGAGCAATGAGCCGATTACCGTAACTGCCGAGATCTTAAGAACCGGCAAAAACGTGACTCAAATTGTTGCGACGGCCAGTCAAAATGACCGCGTTTGTTCTATGGCACAAGTGTGTTTTGGTGTGAAAAGAGATTCTAAATTACTGAGTCACGCCAAAGACCAACACGACATGCAGTTGCCGAAGAAAGGTAAATTCATCCCTAAGATCCCTAAAATCGTACCGGAATTCATTCAACATTTTGATTTGGCGCTAGATAAAGGCAATTTGGGTTTTGGCAAAAGCGATGAAGCAATTCTTCACGGCTGGAGTCGCTTTAAAAAAGCGCCACAATCTATGTCTATTGCTTACCTTATTGCGTTGATGGACGCATGGCCGCCGACTATGTTTCAAATGTTACGACTGCCAGCACCCGCTAGCACGATGAGCTGGGACGTTGAATTCATTGAACCTGAGTTGGCGTTAAAGCCAGAGCAATGGTTTGCCAGTGAAACAGAAGCCGTTCATATTCGTGACGGCTATGGTCATGAAGAAGCCAAGTTTTGGGATCAAAGTGGTAATTTAATCGCGCTATCGCGTCAAGTGGTAACGGTGTTCGCTTAATTTATTATCAATGATGCGCTTTAGTTAGCTTACTTAATTAGTTAGTTCATTTATACTGTCGTTAACAAATTGTTTTTGATGAAAAATTATGAAAGTTTCCGATTTAAGACGCGAATACAGCCTAGGCTCATTGAGTGAAAATGACGTACTTGCTGAGCCAATGGCGCAATTTGATTTATGGTTGCAGCAAGCCATTGATGCAAAAATTAACGATCCTACGGCAATGGTCGTAGCCACCGTTGATAATAACGGGCAACCTAGCCAGCGCATTGTGTTGTTGAAAGGGAGTGATGAAGGTGGGTTTGTCTTTTTCACTAATCTTGGTAGTCGCAAAGCGCAAGAGTTAAAACAAAACCCTAAAATCAGTTTGCACTTCCCGTGGCACATTTTGGAGCGACAAGTTATCGTTTATGGTGAAGTTCAGTCACTGTCTAAAACAGAAAATGCCAGTTATTTTTTGTCTCGTCCAAAAGAAAGTCAACTAGCGGCCTGGGCATCTGAGCAATCTCATCCCGTCAGTTCACGTAGTTTGTTGATGCAAACGTTTGAGCGCATGAAACAGAAGTTTAAACACGGCGAAGTTCCAACTCCGGATTTTTGGGGGGGATATCGTGTTATTCCTCACAAAATTGAATTTTGGCAAGGTGGTGAGTATCGTCTGCATGACCGCATTCTGTATGACAAAGTCGACTCTGGTTGGCAAATAAGTCGTTTGGCACCATAAGCAAAGTTTGCATCCCGATGCAGTTTATTGATAGTCATTGTCACTTAGATTTTGATGTCTTTGCTGACGATATTGATCAAGTGTTGATAACAGCTGAAAAAGCAGGTGTTAGTTCTTTTGTTTTGCCGGCTATCAGCAGAGGGTATTGGCCTCGACTAATCGAATTCCAAAAGAAAACCTCACAATCTCATATAGCATTGGGGTTGCACCCATACTTTATAGAGCAACACACAAAAGATGATTTATTGAAGTTAGAGCAGATGTTAAGAGATTGTGCGGTCGTTGCGGTGGGAGAGTGTGGCATCGATAGCCACTGCCCACAGTTAGAGTTACAGCAGTACTTTTTTTTAAAACACATTGAGTTGGCGAATAAATACAAAAAGCCTTTGATAGTGCACCATCGTCAATCTCACCATTTAATACTCCAATGTTTTAAACAGGTTAAACCGCTATATGGCGGTGTTATTCATGCGTTTTCTGGTAGTTTACAAGACGCCAAGAAATACATATCGCTAGGGTTTTCATTGGGCGCAGGCGGGGTATTGACTTATCAACGGGCGAAAAAGACTCGAGGTGTTTTTCAGCAAATAGATTTGAATCACATCGTGCTAGAAACAGACGCGCCCGATATGCCATTGTTTGGCAAACAAGGACAAAGAAATGAACCGGCCAACTTGGTTGAAACAGCTAAGGTATTGGCCGAGTTACGAGGCTGTGAGCTAGAACACATCGCACAAAGCACAACACACAACTGTCATCGAATATTTGGTATTTAATCTTTCACGTAATAAGCGTTACTTGAAAATGGTCGAAGGCCTATAGTTAACAAATAGCCAATTACACCGGTAACGAACATTAGAAATAAGATCTGTTGGCTGATCTCGCTAATGTAGGATGCACCGCTCTGCTGCAAGTTTTTCTTCAACATGGTTAAACGCACGAACCCCAATAATTCATTTTTATCGTTACGGATCTCTTTGACAAAAGGTGCTGGGTCGTAGGGTTGAATGTCTTTGTTTAAATCGGTAATAAAACGTGCTCGGGTGGTAATTGCGTTGTTACTTTTGCTTAAAACAACGCCTTTTTCATCATAAATGACCATTTCGAGGATATAGTCAGATTTAAGCGCTGAGTCGGTAAGGTGATTTAAAGACGCGATATCACCGCTTTCAATATAAACTTGAGCGCTATGGCTGGTTTGCAGCAAGATATTATCGGCTAAAACTAGTGAATTTTCAGAAACTAAGTTTTTACCTTGTACCGAGACGTTTAACCAAATAGTAATAGCGGCCGCCAACAATACAATTGCCGCAGCGAGTTGACCGATTTTTCGAGTCAATGAAGATGTTTTTATATAGGTAACTTTTTTGCTCATCAAATTAAGAGCCTGTTTCTCTTATAAATTAGAATGAAATAGTGCGCATTTCTGGATTAAAAAGCAATTGAGATTACGTTATTCTAGCAGATAATAATTTCTATCAAAAAAATTCGGTCTTATCTTTCATGTCGCAAGTTTCACAAAGTCACCTATTTAACGTAAACGACGTTAATATATTTCAAGCCATCTCTGAATTAGTCGCTAGTAATGGCGCTGAGCAACAGTATCAATTAATCCAGCCAATTGAAGATAGTGTTGAATTGATGTTAATTGACGCTGCAACCTTTGATAAGGCGGGTACAACACTTGTGCTATTTGGCAATATTTCGTGGCAAATACTCGCGCAGCTAGAGCAACTTATGGCAACACTTGAATTATCTCCACAAGCAGTCCAGTGCTCAAAACCAAGCCAGATGTTAAATGGGGCGATTAAATTGTTATTGCCGGAGCTTATTGTTGACGACGTTGCTTTCAAACTGACGGAATGGTCGGAGCAAAATGACGTTGAATTATGTGTGCTTGCTAATGCGCCATCGATAAATAAAACGGGCCTTTTGGTAATGGATATGGACTCCACTGCAATTCAAATTGAATGTATAGATGAAATCGCTAAATTAGCAGGTGTCGGGGAGCAAGTGGCTGAAGTCACAGCAAAGGCCATGCGTGGTGAGCTTGATTTTGCTGAGAGTTTACGAGCTCGTGTTGCGACACTGACAGACGCGCCAGTTGATATTATTGATCAAGTCGCTGATAACTTGCCTTTAATGCCTGGCTTAGAAAATTTGGTGGCGGTGTTAAAACAACACAATTGGAAGGTTGTCGTGGCGTCTGGTGGATTTACTTATATGACAGAGGTTTTAAAGCGCCAGTTAGGACTCGACAAAACGGTTGCCAACCAATTGGAAATGGCCGATGGAAAATTAACAGGTCAGGTGCTGGGCGACATCGTTGATGCTCAAACCAAAGCCGATACTGTGGTAGAGCTGGCAAAAGAGTGGGGCATTGATATTGCTCAGACCATTGCTATGGGAGACGGTGCTAATGACTTAACTATGATGGCTGCGGCTAATCTTGGGGTTGCCTTTCATGCTAAACCATTGGTGCGCAAAGAAGCTGATGTGAGTGTGCGTGAAGGCGGTCTAGATCAATTACTTTATCTGATATAAAGGTTTCAATCACCGAGAGTTGCGTCGAAGTTTCAAAGTGGTCATCACAAATAGTCGATGCAGTTTTGTGTGTTTTTGTTAAAATGCGCGCCTTGTCGAAAGAGCGTGTAGCTCGCTAATGAAATTAGTTCAAATATAAATCTATTCAGGAAAGAGAATGTTACGAATTTACAATACCCTCACTCGTCAAAAAGAAGAGTTTAAACCGCTGCAAGCAGGCAAGGTCGGTATGTACGTTTGTGGCATTACGGTTTACGACCTATTGCACATGGGGCACGGTCGTACATACGTGTCGTTCGATATTATGCAGCGTTATTTCCGATATTTAGGATTCGACGTTACATACGTTCGTAACATTACTGATGTTGACGATAAAATCATAAAACGCGCTATAGAAAACAATGAAACGTGTGGGCAACTGACAGATCGTACAATTGCGATGATGCACGAAGATTTCGCAGCACTTAATATGTTACCAGCGGATATCGAACCGCGTGTAACAACGCATATGCCAGAGATCATCGATGTCATTGAGAGGCTGATTGAAAAAGGTCACGCTTATGTCGCTAAAAACGGCGATGTGATGTTTGAAGTTTCTACTTACGCTGATTATGGCAAGTTGGGTCGCCAAGACTTAACCCAATTGGTTGCTGGTGCACGTGTTGATGTTGACGATGCTAAGCGTGACCCGCTTGATTTTGTACTTTGGAAGTTAGCAAAACCAGAAGAGCCTAGTTGGGACTCTCCTTGGGGCAAAGGCCGTCCGGGATGGCACATCGAATGCTCGGCAATGAATTCAAAACATTTAGGAACGCACTTTGATATCCACGGTGGTGGCTCTGATTTAACTTTTCCTCACCATGAAAATGAAATTGCGCAGTCTTGCTGCGCGTTTGATACACCGTATGTCAATTACTGGGTGCATTCAGGCATGGTGCAGGTTGATAACGAAAAAATGTCGAAGTCGTTAGGCAACTTCTTTACGGTTCGCGACGTGTTAAAACAATACGACGCAGAATCGGTGAGATACTTTTTATTAAATGGTCATTATCGAAGTCAGCTTAATTATTCGAATGACAACTTAACCCAAGCTAAAGCTTCTTTAGAGCGTTTGTATACGTCGTTACGAGACGTTGAGCCTAATCTTGATGTGACATTGGAAGACTTTGCAGAAGTCACTCGCTTTAATGAAGCAATGAACGATGACTTTAATACGCCAGAAGCGCTGTCAGTATTGTTTGACTTAGCTAAGCAGCTTAATAAAGAAAAGTCGCAGAATGCAGATGTCGCTGCCAATATAGCTGGTGTTTTAGTGAAATTAGGTGAAGTACTAGGTATTTTACAAACACCTGTAGATGAATTTTTCCGTGGCGAACAACAGGATGACGAGGTAGCTCAAATTGAAGCGTTGATCGCAAAACGTAATCAAGCGCGTGCTGATAAAGATTGGGCGGCGGCAGATTCAGCTCGTGATGAGTTGACCGCGTTAGGTATCATTATTGAAGATGGTGCTGGTGGTACAACTTGGCGTAAGGCGTAGTGAAAAATCAGCGAATTACGATGGACAAAGAGCTGTAAGCTGTAAGAATGGCTTCGCCACTAGCTGTTAGTATTAGCAGTTGCGAGCCGCGAGTTACGAGGGGCGAGTAAAGGCAAAGAAAAAGCGGTTGAGTGTGAGGATTATCTGCTTTTGACTTTTACGAAGCTCGTTTGAGATCCCCGCCAAAAACACGCGGGGATGACAGGGTTATAACCTGTTTGCTTTTAGCCTCTTAGCCTTATAGCCATCAAGCTTACAGCTTACAGCTTATTTACCAAGTAACTCTAATTCCCACAAAAACTTATCTTGATAAAACTCGTCGTTAACAAAGGTTACAAATTCTTGATACTTAAGTGGTTTACTAAAGAAATACCCCTGAATTAACTCACAGTGGTATTTGTTCATAATTTGTAACTGCTCCATAGTTTCTACCCCCTCCGCTACGACTTTCAATTGCATTGTATCCGCCAGTAACATAATGGCCTTTACAATTGCCAAATCATTGTCGTCGGTAGCAACGTCATTAATGAACGAGCGGTCTATTTTTAACGTGTCGAGCGGAAAGCGTTTTAGATAACTTAGCGACGAATATCCAGTACCAAAGTCATCACAGGCAATAGATATGCCCATGGCCTTTAAGTCTTTCAGTCGTTTAATATTGTCTTCAACGTCAGACATTATGGCGCTTTCTGTGATCTCTATCTCCAATAAATGGGCAGGTAAACCAGACGTTTTTAATGCACTTTCAATTTTTCGAATTAAGTCAGATTGTTTAAATTGAATACTTGAAACATTGATGGAGACTTTGCAGTTGTCCAGTCCAGAGGTTTGCCACTTCTTAGCTTCTAAACAGGCGGTATTTAACACCCAGTCGCCGATCTCAATAATTAAACCAGTTTCTTCAGCGACAGGTATAAAATCGACTGGTGATACAAAGCCGATTTGTGGATTATTCCAGCGGATCAAGGCTTCCGCTTTCGTAACTTTATTTTGTTTGATATTAACTTGCGGTTGATAGTGCAACTCAAACTCTTGATTTTTAATGGCTGAGTGCAAATATTCTTCCAGTCGTAGACGCTCGATGGAACGATCGTTGTGCTCTTCATGGAAAAACACGTAAGAGTTTCGTCCAACTTCTTTCGCTTGATACATGGCAATATCCGCTTGTTTAATCAGTTCACTGGCGCTTTCACCATTTTCTGGAAATAGCGTAATACCAACACTAGGTGTTACCGTAATTTCGTAATTTTCAACTTGAATTGGCGCAGATATTCGCTCAATTAATTGCTGCACAATGCGGGTAATTTGTTTTTTGCTTTCAACATATTCAAATAATATGGCAAATTCATCACCACCTAATCGCGCTAATTTACCACTGATCTTTAAGTTGTTCTCTGTCCATTCATGGTGAGTAACCGCTTGAATTGAGTCAGTTAATCTTTTCGTAACTTCTAAAAGTAGCTCGTCACCAAAATCGTGGCCTAAGGTATCATTAATGCGTTTGAATCTGTCTAAGTCGATTACCATAACCGCAGCTTCGAGGTCTCGAGTGATACTTCTTTCGTGGCTTTCTGAGAGTTTTATATTGTCATCAATATAGGTTTTTAGTTTTTCATAAAAGCTTTGTCTATTAGGCAAACCAGTTAAGTTGTCGAAGTAGGCTAACTTATGCAAACGTTTTTGGTGCGCGATTTGTCTTAACCGTTTTATTTTAAGCTGCCTTAACCAAAGCGCTGAAGTGATTGCAATGAATAGAAGATAGACAGTATAGGCCATCCATGAGCGCCATAATGGCGGTAATACTCGAATTGGTATAGTTAACTCGTCACTCCATACTTTGTCGTTGTTACTTCCTTTGATTTTTAGCTGATATTCCCCATCCTCTAAGAAAGAAAATGAGACTAAGTTGGTTGTCCCTAGGTCATGCCAAACGTCATTCAAACCGTTTACTTTGTACTGGTACCGGTTGTTCTCTGGCTGCGTATAGTCTAATGCGACAAACTCAAAATCTATGATGGACTGATTGTATTTTAATTCTAAAAATCCATCTGCGCTCAGCATCTTATCAATCGGCACGACTTCATTGGCTAAACGAAATTGTGTTAATTTAATATCAGGTTTATAACTATTTATTGGTAAGTTATCTGGTGTGAAGGTGTTAAATCCATTTGTGCCGCCAAAATACATTCGGCCGTTATCATCTTTGTAGAATGCGCTGCTGTTGAAGTCGCTACCTTGCAAGCCGTGGGAGCGGTTGAAATTTACTACGTCGAATGACTCTTGGTGCAGCCGCGATATACCTTTGCCATGGCTAAACCAAATATATCCGTGTTGATCTTCTAACAAGCTGTAGATGAAATTACTTGCTAACCCTTGTTTGGAACCTATGTGTGTATATGAGATCTGATCCGTTGTTAGCGTTGTTTTGTCTATTCTGGCAATACCATTACTGCCAGATAACCATAAGTATGAGTCTGTCGCTAATACACTAAAGACTTCATGTCCAAAGCTCTCAGCCAAGCTTTTATTGTTTGCTAGTGGCTCAGAAAGTTGTTTAGTTGAAATATCGTATTTAAGTAAGCCTGAGTCGCTTGATGCAATCCAAATGTTGCCATCGTCTTCCGTAATATCGGCGATGTATATCCCGATAGAGTCTTTATCGTGATGAATTTTGTGATCAATTTGAGCAAACGTTTGGTTTGTCTGATCAAACAAGTTTAGTCCTCCGCCATATGTAGCAATGGCTAACTGACCATTTTCTAGTCTAATAATCTTACTTATTTTATTTGAGGAAAGTGCAGATTGATGTTTTCCTTGCATGTAGGAGGTGATTGTTGCAGTTTCGGAGTTGTAGTAATACAGACCACTGTTAAAACTGCCTATCCAAATATCGTGGCTGTCCTCTACCAACAAACTCATAATGTTTTCTTCATTTAGGTTTTGCAGAGCCTCTGGCAGTTCGCTAGCACGTAGTTGTTCTTTATCTAGCGTAAACTTATTTAACCCGCCGCCCCATGTGCCAACATAGATATCGTTGTCGGTGCCGCTTATTGCCATGACTGATTGGCTGTTCAAACTATCAGCTAGAGTGACATTATTAATTTGGGCAAAATAAGATAATGAAGCATTCCAGCGGCTTACACCGGAATGAGTGCCGGCCCAGATCACACCACCTTTGTCTTGCAATAATGTCTGTACTCTATTGTTAATCAGACTGGATGGATTATTTTCTTGGTGTTGGTAGAGAGAAAATTTGCCATTAGAATTGTCTAATTTACACAGGCCATCAATAGTGGCAAACCAAACTGTATCTTGGTTTGTATGTAGGATATCGTATACATAATTTGAGCATATGGAGTTTGAGGTGGCGGAGTATTGGTAGTGCTGTACAAGTTTATTATTTTTTAAAACAAATACACCTGCGTCTTCGGTGGCAACCCACAAATTATTTGAGCGATCAAGCTTGAGTTTTCGGATTGTATTACTTGGTAAGTTGTACACCGACGACTTTGTTAAATATGTAAACTTACTATCTTCTATGGTTTTAAAATTTATCCCATTGTCAGCAGTTGCTACCCACATATGACCACGCTGATTAAATGCTATATCAGTTAAGTCATTTGAGTTTAATCCATATTTGTGATCAGTATTAATGTTGGAAAAAGTGCCGGTGGAAGTGTTTAACTTAGTTAAACCTGAAAAATAACTCGCAAACCAGATATTACCTTGATGATCTTCTGTGATGGCTACGTAACTGTCACCTGCAACATTTTCAGAACCAAGTGATTTTGAATAGTTAATCCAGCTGTCACTTTCTGGTACATAAAGGTGAAAGCCACCGTAACTTGCCGCCCATAAACGGCCTTCGGAATCCGAGTGAATATCCCATATCCAATTGTTACTTAAACTAAATTCGTTACCGGGTTGGTGGATATATAACTTTGAGTTTTTGCCACTGAAACGGCTTATACCATTTTGGGTGGCAAACCAAATGAAACCTTGTTCATCCTGAGCTATGGCGTTAACGGTTGAATGAGGTAAGTGATTAGCAACATCTAAGTTGGAAAAAGAAATGTCTTGAGAAAGATTAGTTTTAGATTGTGACCAAGACTTAGCGCCAAAAGAAACTAAGGGCGTAATAACCAATAAAAAATAAAAAAAAACGTTAGAAGTAAAGCGACGTTGAAACATAAGCCATTATTATTGTTATTGTAAGAAATTTATACACCACGTTAGTAGTGCATTTACTGCAATTTCGAATAGACTTTGTTATACCATAGCCAAATATTTAAGTCATGAAATCATTGCGGTTAAGTAAGAGAGTATTATGTTGCAAAATGTAAAAAGCCAGCATAATAGCTGGCAATTTCGTAGGGTATTGCGAGAACCTATGCTAAGCGTTTTGTGCCACCAGTTCTAGCGTCCCAAACAAAGCCAGCAATTTTTTTAGTTCCACCAGTTCTAGCATCCCAAACAAAGCCTGCAACTTCTTTAGCTGAAGGAGATTCAAT
>JABXID010000223.1 GCA_013373245.1 Gammaproteobacteria bacterium | reverse complement strand
TTTCGAGTTTCGAGTTTCGAAAATATTAAAATCACTACCAACTAAACATCAACCAGCCTAAATTGACGTGCCAAATTCAATGTTTAGACTTGAATTAAATTTGGCAGTGGAGAACCGACTTGTGCTATTTACGGTCTTTCAGACCTATATAGAGTTTTACGTTATATAGGAAAAGCATGTCAAAGTCGTTTGGTAATTGCACTGTCAATTTCCCTTGGTAATCACACTTATTCAGACTATTACTCTTTAATTAACTCTATGGTTATTTCTTTTTGTTGCACGTGACAGACATCAGACATCAAATGTAAATCGTCAACTTGTGGTGATTGATAACCATCAACATCCACATCTACTTGATAAATTCCTGCCCTTTCAGTAGCGCCCCTTAGGCCTTGCTCACAGTAACCTTCGTTGCCATTTAGGATTTCCACCCAATCACCGTCTTGTAAACGCATTTCTCCTTGGCAATTTAAACTCGTTTGATTTTCGCTATCCACAAGCTGGAAGTTTACGCCCTCGGCAACATAGGTCGCACAAGCTATATCAGCACTCGGAAAAATGTGGCTAATCTGATATGCAATTTCATCATCGGCATATGTTTGATTCCAATCAATATCAATTAAAGTCGGTACGCCATAATCGGGGTGATATTCAATAGACACAGAATAAGCTTCATCTTGTGCTTTTTCAGCTATTTCAAATAGGTCGTCTATAGTTTCGATTTGTGGCTGGTATTCTGAATTTTCTATTACTAATTGTTCGATTACGCGGTTATAAATTAAAGATTTATTAGGTGTGATATGATAACTGAACTCTAACGACTCAGTTGAGCAAAAACAAAGCTTACTCAATTCAAAATAATAGCTGCCATTATCAATTGCTTGCCATTTTTTTTCATTGTCGAATAAAGCTTCTTTTTCCTTATCTATTTCTTCTATAGAACAAGAGCTAATCAATAGACTTAATAATATTAATAAAGCTGAAGGTTTTGTTTTAAAAATCATTTTTCTTCCTTAAATAATAAGCTAATAACAATGTTTAAATTTCCGATTCTCAAACATGTCAATTTTTGACCAATAATCGACTTTAGCTATTCTTACTTATCAATAAAACGTCATTCGTCATTTTTAAATAATGCACTTCGATTATCACTTTTACTTTGGGAAATTTAAAAGCATTGCTGGCTGTTTAGCACACCGTGATAAACACCTCTTTTTATCCAGTTTGAGCAAGATTTTAAAACTCTATTATATGTGAAAAATCAAACTCAAAATATAGACTACAAGTTTCTATTGGAATTACTGTTATCAATTGTAATTAGACTAGACTTCCGCTTCTCGCTCACAGCTGCCTTTCAGATGCACACCAAACTAATTCATCCGAACTGATATGAGCTACAATATCTAAATAGATGCAAGTTAAGTTTCAACTTGTTTTGTCTGAAACGTCTGTTGTTTTTTCTTATTCACTCGTTACTCGAAACTCCTAACTTCTCTTGCTCTTACTTAAAGCTTACAGCTAAGACTTACAGCTTTGTTTTCCTTCCAGCCTTCTAGCCTTTCTTTCCCTTGCTTTTTCTTTTCCTCGACACTCTTAGCTCGCCGCTCGAAACTAATCGTGGTTATAACTTGCTCTTAGCTTCTTCAACTTTCGAATAATCTAATCCCAATTCTTCCACCGCTTCTTTGATTAACTCAGGTTGAGTCATAACAAGGCCCATAACTGCTTGTAATTTTTCTGGAGCAATGCCCATTTGTTGAATTAATCCCATTGCCATCATTGGGTTGGCGGTCAAGGTATTGAATAACTCACCAATTTTTTCGTCGCTGATGTTTTCTTCTTTCAATAATTTAATGATTGGGTTCATGTTGATGTCCGTGTTGTTTAACTATTAATGCCGAATTCTAACTATGTTGGTTTCGAAATCAAAACAAAAAAACTCGCAGCTAACATAGTTAACTGCGAGTTTTTGGCTTTACCGTTTGAGCTAAGAGTGTTCAGTCAAAGTTAAGCGTGTAACTTACGCTGAACGACATGCCCACTTCTTTTTCTCGTACGATAATGTCTGACTGTGTCACTTCTTGAGATTCGTCTAAGATGTTTTTGATCTTAAAGTTCACTTTAGAATTGAAGTCAGGGTAATAGGTATAAACTAAGTCCAACGAATGGAACGGTTGCTCCATTGCATCTTCACGTCCTGCAATACCTGACGCTAAGATACGTTCACCAAACACGTTATAAACTAACGAACTTGTGTGCTCCCCACTAGCCGCGTCGTAGTTTAACTGCAAGTTAACTACGTACTCTGAGTGACCGGTCATACGCTTAGTTGGATTTGTTAAGTTACCCGCAAGCGCTGGGTCAATGCTCACTTCAGAGTCACTTAATGTGATGTTACCTGATGTAAACAAACCATTGCTCAAGAAGGTTAAATCTTGAAGCCATTCAGCTTCGATACCAAACACTTCAGCCGTTTCACCGTTAATGAACGTAGCTGAGTAATCCTCATCACCAATACGTAAAACTGTCTCGATTGGTGCATCAATATCCTTATAGAACGCAGCAAGAGAGAAGTTGTTGCCATTCGCAGAATATGACTCAAATCTCAAGTCAAAGTTTTGAATTGGGCTAGACTGCAAACCAGTGCGACCAAAAGTACGGATATCTGTTAACGGATCAAAATATGATACCGGAACCACTTCACGTAAATCAGGACGAACAACGGTCTCACCGAAACTCATACGAACCTGGTAATCTTCACCGCCCATGTAAGTTAGAGCAAGAGCAGAATAGGTGTCGTCGTCATTGATAGAACCAGCTTCAATTTTGTTCGCATCATAGAAGATATCTAAGTCTTCTCTGGTGAAAATCAAACTTGAAGTACCGATTGACGATTGTTTGAATTCTTCGTAACGAACACCACCGCTTAAACGCCAAGTGTTGTCAAAGAAGATATCAAACTGACCGTAACCCGCTGCTACTTTTTGTGCTGCAAGATAATCATCTGCATCAGGCGCTGTTGGTTCGTTGAATGTCACCAAAATACGTTCACCATTGATGAACTCATCGGTTAAGTAACCTGCGTTACTTAGTGGCGATTGGCTACCGTCATTGACTTCAATTGAACTGCCTGTGCCATTGTTCACTGCAAAACTCGAGGTATTATAAACACGCGCTCGGTCAGAAAAATCATAACCAGCTTTCAATTCTATCTCTAAACCGCTCAGATAAATTGGCAGTGTTAAGTTACCGCCGTAAGAATCAACTCTGTCGTCCATATCAGTGTATGAATAAATAGCTCGGTTATCATCACCTGTGATCACAGAGTTTTGATACTCGCCATTTTCATAGTTGTCACGGAAACGGAAACTCGCATTTACCGGGATCTCAGTTTGAGCACGTGAACGAGTGTATTGCCAGTCAGCACCTAACGAGTTCCAATCAAGGAAAGTGTGTTGACCGATAACTTGAGAGACTTCCAACGTACGCTTCTCATAATTGAAATCATGAGAGCGATTCGCTTGGCCGTCACCAACAATAGTGTAAATTGATGAACCCGCTGGACTTTGAAGAACCGCTACGTCTGTTTCGTCTTCGTTATCTGCCAAGTATAAATTGGTCCAGGTAATGCTGTGGTTATCCAACTTATAACCTAAGTTTAACACGCCGCTGTATCGTTCAGTTTCAGTTGTTTCAACTGAATCCTTTACCGTGTTGTAACACGAGTTGCTTACATCTTCAGCTGTGTTTAACTCTTTTGCACAATTATCGCTAACTTCTTGTGCGATAACGCCTGTGCGCTTCTCAGCAGAGTCCCATGCAGAATCATATGAACCTGCAAACATAAGACCAATCGTACCGCCGAAAATATCTTCGTCGAAGCTATTACCAAGACTAAACTTAGCGTTTAAAGCCGGCATTAACGTTTCTTCTTCCATCGAAAAATCGCGAGGCAACGACTGCAACAACTGATTGTTGGTCGCCAATGCTTGTTGCGCTCGTGTCGCCGTATCATTGTCTACCAAAGTATCACGCGAGATGATTTGACCTAAGCTGAAATCACCACGATATTGAGTGATAGCATCGCTTAATATCATCGGGATGCCCGAGTCGTCGCGCTCATAGGTATAACCTTCACTTGCAGACGTATCGTAACCAATACCTACCACAAGATCCGCGACAAATTCTGTTGGCACAGACTTGGTACGAATATCGATTGCGCCACCACCAAATGCCGCTGGCATTGAAGGAGAGTAGGCTTTTTGAACCGACAAGCTTTCGATAATACTTGCAGGAAAAATATCTAATGGTACAACATTACGTGTTAAGTCAGGGCTTGGAATACTTGCACCATTTAAACGCGCACTTGAGTATCGCTCACCTAAACCACGTACATAGATAAATTTGCCATCAACCAATGTCAAACCTGTGACACGACGAAGAGCAGATGCTGCATCTGAATCACCTGTGCGAGACAATTGCTCTGCACCTAAGATATCTGCAACAAACGCTTGATTTCGACGTTCTTCAATAACTGCAGCTGCACTGCCTTGTAATCTACTACCAACAGCAACTACTTCTTCAATTACGTCATCTTCTGATTCTTGAGCAACTGCGATATTGGTACTTGCCAATATTGCAGCCGTTACTGCGAAGCTAACTTTTTTTAGTTTGCTTTGATTTCTCATCATAAATTCCTAGTCATTTTCAAAAAAGGCGCAATTCGATATACCAATCTGCGCCTAATATAGAGGGGTTGTGTCCCCTCTTTATCAATTGAGGTATGCAGGGAATTAGTCTTGAGCAGCTGCAGCAACCGCAGCTTCAACCCACTGGTACCAAACTGAACCAGCTGTTGCGTCAGAAACCGCACCAATGTAGTTTGCACCTACGCCAGCAGTTGCAGCTGTTGCACTTGGGTCAATAGTAATTGCCGTTGAAGTTGAGTTAGTAGAGAAACCGTCTGCCGCTAATACGTCAGCATCAGCCGCAACACGTTGGTTTAAACCACCTCTGTCAAACCATTCTGTTTTTGCAGTACCAGTTAGTTCTGCTGGCTCACTGCCAGACATGAACGTCGCTTCACCAACGAACTCAGCAGCACACGCCATTACAGAACCTTCGAATGTGATTTCGTCCGCTTCTTTCTCACCGTCAGAGCTGTGGCGGATACACTGAGTGTTTGCGCCAGTTTCTTTAACGATTAAAACGTTGTGGTAGTTAGACTTGATTTCGTCGTCAAACTTGAATGCAGTTGAAGGATCTGAGTCACGAACTGATTCAGCGTCTGTTGTGATAACTGTTACGTTAGCAATAGTAGGGTTAGTTACTGGCGCTTCTGCAGATGTAGTACCTTTACGACCGTCAGTTTCAAAACCACCGTTACCCATGTTTGCAATTGTTCCGTCAGCTAGAGTTACTGTACCGTGCTGTACGAATAAGAACTCTGCAGAACCCTGCCAACCTGCATCGAAGTCAAATGAATCATCTTGAGTATCAGTCACTACGATGTTAGATAAAGTAGATGCACCACCGAAAATTTCGATACCGTCATCAAAACCTTGGTGTACGTGTAAGAATTCAAAAGAAGAACCTGAACCTACTGCGTTAAGCGTAAGTGAGTTCAAATCGTCACCTTCACCACCTGTACGAGGACCAGAACCTGCGTACCAGATTTTCGCGTAGCTGATTGAACCAGAAGAATCAGTATTGTCGTTACCACCGAAGTATGAAGTGATGCCTTCAGACGCTACGTTACAAGTCGCCGCTGCACGTTCTGCATCAGTACATTGGTCAGTGATGCCGTTACCGTTGATGATGATACCACCCCAGTCAGCGTATAAAGGACCAGTACCTTCTGTGTCTAAACGTGGGAATGCGTTTGCAGAAGTGAAAGTAATTGGCTTGTCAAACGTACCGTTTGCTTGGATTTTTGCACCACGAGCAATACGGATAATCGCTTCACCTGATTTAAATGCTAGAGTCGCACCAGGCTTAACTGTCATTGTCGGACCATTTTCTGGAACTTCGAACCCAGTTGTTGTGTCGCCGTCAGCACCGATTTGCAGTGCGAAGTCAAATACGTGAACACCGCCATTTGGTAATTCTTCAAACGTAATGTTTGAAGTAATTGAAATGTTTTTGCTTGCGAAAGAATCGTTATATAAACAATCGTCACCCGCTTGAATACCTTCTACAGTACCAACATCTGATTCATAACTTGCACATACAACTTCAACATCTTGCTCAGGAGCGTTGTTGTTTGTTACGTTGTTTGAGTTATCGCCAACGCTGTTATCAACAGTGCTATTGTCATTTACAGTTGGTGTAATGTTGATGTCACCGCCACACGCTGCTAAAGAAACAGAAGCTGCTACTAGTGAAATGCGAAAGATATTTTTAAGTTCCATTGTTGTACTCCACGTACTTTTTAAGTTGTTAAATTCAAAGTTGTTAAAATAATTTTTATTTCGTTTTTAAAATTCGAGGAGCAGGTTAAAGACCTAAAATGACAAAACCGTTAAAAGAAAAAGACAATACCGTGACAATTAGATTTCGATTTTATTGCAAGCCTTAAGTGCAAATATGTCACCTTGTAATAATTACCTTGGGGTGACTTTTCTTCTAAAAATTTCAACAAAACTGTCAAGCTAACGTAATAAAACTGACATTCAGTTGCTGAATACTTCCTGCCAACTATGCGCACAGACGCCTACGGATATGGCTTATAGCTATTAAAAACGTAAATACCACACAGGAAAGTAAACAATGAATAAGGTTTTGATCATTGAAGATGAAGTATCAATAAGGGAAATGTTAGCTTTTGTCTTAGAGCAAAACGGATATCACCCCTTGCAAGCGGGCAGCTTTCAAGAAGCAAAAGAACACTTAAACGTGCCTTACCCAAGCACAGTGTTATTAGACTGGATGTTACCCGACGAAGACGGCATTCAAATCGCCAAGCAACTAAAACAAGACGAAAAAACTCAGCACATCCCAATAATTATGTTAACAGCACGTGATGAGGAAGAAGACAAAATCAAGGGTTTAGAAGTCGGCGCGGACGACTACATGACCAAACCATTTTCACCAAAAGAGTTAATTGCTCGAATTCGTGCAGTACATCGCCGCACTATGCCGTCGGAAATCGAAGATCCTATTGTTGAAGATGGCGTACTTTTAGATCCTGTTTCTCACCGAGTGAAAGTGATGGGTAACCCTGTCGATTTAGGACCAACCAAGTTTAAGTTGTTGCACTTCTTTATGACTAACCCAGATCGAGTGTATAGCCGCGAGCAATTAATTGCGCACGTTTGGGACACAAACGTGTATGTAGAGAACCGAACCGTTGACGTGCAAATTCGCCGCTTACGTAAAGCGATTGGTAAAAAGAGCAAGATGATACAAACCGTTCGCGGTTCCGGTTATCGGTTTTCTCGAGTCGCCTAAAATGCCAATTAACTCAGGCTCCAACTGTTTGTGTATCTGCGTTAGTACCGTCACATAATGGTCAGAATATTGTCACTGATTTGACATTGTTGCGTCACGGCAATGTCACAAAGCCTGAGTAAATTGTGCGCATAAAAACAACAAAAGCAGCGAATTATCACTCTCAGAAAAAGGTGACATTATGATCTCAGTTGACAACATTATTGCGGAGCGCTTGCCTAAGTTAAACACTAGCTCGCCTCTGATCAAAACGCCGATTGTGCGTTTCTTAAAGTATTTGTTTCACGAACGAGAATTCACCCACTTTGAGAAAAGTTATCCGCATTTAACCGGCATCGATTTTGTTGAGCAGGTGCTGGAATACTTTGAATTTAATAGCTTAGTCAACGATCGTGAACTGTTTAATATTCCCGACGAAGGAAAAGTCGTTGCCATAGCCAATCACCCGATTGGCAGCTTGGACGGTTTAGCCTTATTAAAATTGTTCAGTAAAATTCGTCCCGATGTAAAAGTAGTGGCCAACGAATTGCTTTGGACCATCAAACCGCTGCGCTCAATGTTATTACCCGTAAATAACATGGCGGGTAATACGCCAAAAGAGAACATGCGCGCGATTGAAGAGCATGTTGAAAACGGCGGCGCCTTGCTTATTTTTCCAGCCGGTGAAGTCTCAAGGCTAAGTCCCAAAGGTGTGATGGATGGTAAGTGGCGCTCCGGTTTTTTACGTTTTGCCAAAAAGACTAAAGCGCCAGTGTTGCCGCTGCATATAGATGGTAAAAACTCGATATTTTTCTACGCCTTATCACTGTTAGCCAAACCGATTTCGACTCTTTGGTTAATTGATGAAATGTTCAAACAAAAACAGCGAGATATTCGCATACGCATCGGTAAAGCCATTGAATACGAGAACTACGCCAATCTAGAAATCGATAAAGACAGGCTTATCGCACTGTTCAAAAAGCAAGTGTACGGTCTTGCCAAAAAGCGTCCCGTCGAAGCGTTTAAAGCAGGCTTTGAAGCCCTTGCTCACCCTGAAAATAAAAAAACGTTAAAACGCGATATCAAACAATGCCAGTTTTTAGGTTCTACCCAAGACGGTAAACAAATTTATCTATATCAGCACAACAGTGAATCTACTTTGCTTCGCGAGATTGGGAGACTGCGAGAGCTTACCTTCCGTCGAGTTGGTGAAGGTACTGGTCGCCGCCGCGACATAGACCAATACGACGAGTATTACGATCACCTTATTCTGTGGGACAAAGACGAGTTCGAAATTGTCGGCGCTTATCGTATGGCATCCATCAATACTGTTCGCAAACATTACAGTGACACCGGACTTTACAGTGAAACCCTTTTTGATTTCAGCAATTTGCCTGAACATATAAGCAAACAAGGCTTGGAGCTAGGACGCAGTTTCATTCAACCAAACTATTGGGGCAAACGCAGCCTAGATTATCTTTGGCAAGGCGTTGGCGCATATTTACAAAACCACGACAACATTCGTTATTTAATCGGCGCCGTTACCATCAGCAATGAGATGAACTTGGAAGCTAAAACGACACTGGTGCGTTTTTATCAAGGTTATTTCCCATGTCACGACCAGTGGATAAAAGCAAAAACACCGTTTGAAATGCAACATGATGTTGGCGCTCACTTCCGATTTGACGATTATGAAAATGAGTTTAAACAGCTCAAAGCCAAACTCAAACAAGAAGGCTCTGCGGTACCATCACTCTATAAACAATACGCCGAATTATGTGAAAAAGATGGTGTAGCGTTTTGTGCATTTAATATTGATGCCGATTTCTGTTACTGCGTTGACGGATTGGTTGTGGTTGATATGGAACGATTTAAACCGGCAAAAAGAGAGCGTTATTTAACGCCAGTTTTAGAGAACTAACAACGTAAAACCCTTGTCGGGATAACGAACAATAGCAAGCTATTAACATCACTGGGAGTGATTTATGAACTTCAAACGACAAGTAGAAAGCTTATGGCTATCGGACATTCATTTAGGTTGTAAAGACTGCAAGGCCGAGTTCTTATTGCATTTTCTGAACACCACGGACGCTAAGCGAATATTTTTAGTGGGTGATATTGTCGACTTCTGGGCGCTGCAAAGAAAAATGCGCTGGCCAGAAGCCCACAATCAGGTGCTTAATTTAATATTAACGAGAGCCCAACAAGGGGTTGACGTCATTTACCTCCCAGGTAATCACGACGAACTCGCCAAACCATACGACCAATTATTATTCGGCTCAGTAAAAATTAAACTCGAACACACTCACTCCACATTAACCGGTAAAAAATTATTGATGTTGCATGGCGACAAGTTTGACCAACAAGTCTGCTTTGGTAAATTTCAAGCCAAGTTAGGCGATGCGTTATACGACCTCCTACTATTTTTAAATCGCCAATTTCACAGCCTTCGCAAACTGTTTGGTTTGCCGTATTGGTCACTCTCCTCTTACATTAAAGGAAAAGTGAAAGGTGCCAACGAAGCCATCAACCGATACAAACACGCGGCACTCAACGAAGCGAAAAAACAACAAACCGACGGCATTATTTGTGGTCACATACACCCCCCGCAATTAATCGAGGAAGACGGATTGATTTATTGCAATGACGGCGACTGGATTGAAAACTGCACTTGCATGGTAGAAACCTTATCTGGCGATTTGCAGCTATTAAAATGGCAAGACGGGCAAGAGAACTGCGATGTGATGAGTGAAATTATATTTTCTTCAGACATTGAAACCAAAAAACAAAAAGCTGCGTAGCGAGAAAACGTCGTCTCCGCGCAAGCGGGGAGTGCCAGCAATCAGATAAATTTAATAGTCTTATACCGTTTAGAGATTTTGTCATAAATTTTTAATAGTTTGATTTATATTCATAAAGTGGTAACAGTAGTAAGTAATAATTAAACTTTGTTTCCAACCATTTAATTTAAATTTTATGACAGACGACCTTACGTTAAACGACCTGATTTACCCAAAAGAACTCAGTTGGTTGGGGTTTAACGAACGTGTATTACAAGAAGCCGAAGACAAATCTAGCCCTATCATTGAGCGCCTTCGTTTTCTTGGTATTTATTCAAACAATATGGACGAGTTTTACCGCGTACGAGTGGCTAACTTGCGTCGCAGCATTCTTATCGAAAAAAACCGAGACGACCAAGAAGCCGTTAAATACTTCGAGTCGCTAATGCAGCAAGTGAACGAAAAAATTGCTGTCATGACCAAACGTTTGGAAGCAACCTACCAAAAAACAGTTCGAGAGTTAAAACAACACAACATCGAGCTAATCGAACCGCATCAACTTAATTTGTCACAAGTCGAGTGGTTAAATAACTTTTTTAAACGTGAAGTATTAATTCACATCGCGCCTATTCTGATAGATAAAAAAGTCGATTTAGTATCGCGCTTGAATGACTCTGCGGCGTACATGTTTATTAGTCTTGACCGCACTGAAAAACAACCAAAGCTGGCGACGGTTGAAATTCCAACCGATAAAATTAGTCGGTTTGTGATTTTGCCAAAACAAGGCAAGATGAAACAAATCATCTTATTAGAAGATGTGATCAGCATCTTTGTCGATACGATTTTTAAAGGGTTTGTGCAATACGATTCTTTCCGTTCGTATTCATTTAAAATGACCCGTGATTCAGAATATTCACTTGGTGATGGTATTGACGACAGCTACTTAGACAAAATGTCAGACAGCATGAAGCAGCGCTTAATCGCAGAGCCAGTGCGCGTAATTTACGACGGTGAAATGCCAAAAGACATGTTGGCCGCGTTAAAAAAACACCTCAAACATTCGTCTTACGATAACTTGGTTGCAGCAGGCAAAGTACGTAATGTAAAAGACTTTATAAAGTTTCCAAATATCGGTCGCACAAATTTAGAAAATAAAGCGATACCGGCTATTGTCTCCCAGCAATTTAATAAACATGAAACCGTGTTTAAAGCCATATCAGCGCAAGACATTTTATTGTATTACCCGTATCACAGTTTTATTCATTTCACAGAGTTTGTGCGCCAAGCCGCATTTGATCCGCGGGTAAAACACATTCGCATCAGTTTGTACCGAGTAGCCTCAAACTCGCGCATTATCAGTTCGCTGATTGACGCGGTTGATAACGGCAAAAGTGTCACGGTTGTTGTTGAATTGCGTGCTCGTTTTGACGAGGAAGCCAATATCGCGTGGGCGAAAACTCTGACCGATGCAGGTGTTGTTGTCTTGGTAGGTAACCCAGCGTTTAAGATACACACCAAATTGTGTTTGGTCAGTCGCGAAGAAAAAGGCAACTTAGTTCATTACGCCCATGTTGGCACTGGCAACTTTAACGAAAACACCGCCAAGTTTTACACTGACTTTAGTTTATTTACTAAAGACCAAGATATTGGCAACGAAGTATTAAGCGTATTTGAACTAATCCAACTGCCTTACAAACAACAAAAGTTTAACCACTTGTTGGTATCCCCACTAAATAACAAATCAACGTTATTGAAGTGGATTGATAACGAAACTGAGATGGCCAAAACTGGGCATAACGCTGAAATACTATTGAAAGTGAACAACCTAGTGGATCACGATCTCGTTCAGCGCTTGTATAAAGCTAGCCAACACGGCGTGAAAATCCGCGGCATCGTGCGCGGCATGTGCTCGTTACGTCCTGGAATCAAAGGCGTCAGCGACAACATTACCTTGGTCAGTGTGGTGGATCGCTTTTTAGAACACGCTCGGGTGGTTATTTTTCACAATAATGGCGATACCAAAGCGTATATCTCTTCTGCCGACTGGATGAAGCGCAACATGGAAGACCGAGTGGAAGTGGGCGTACCTATTTATTCAGAGCGTTTAATCGAACAAATTAAAACGATTTTAGAGTGGCAATTCAAAGACACCACCAAAGCAAGATTGTTAGACAAAGATCAATTAAATCGCTATGTTAAACGTGGTAATCGGCGTAAAATCCGCTCCCAGTTGGAAATCTACCACTATTTAAAAGGTCAGGAAAAACTTGAAATCGAACCCAATAACTAATGCATTTGATGAGCTTGAATCGGAAAAATTTAGCAAAGTTGCTGTACTAGATATTGGTTCTAATAGTTTTCACCTCGTAGTTGCCCGCATCGTTGCGGGCTCTGTTCAAATCATACATAAAGCCAAACAAAAAGTTCGATTAGCCGACGGCTTATCGGATGATTATTTATTGTCTCAAGACGCCATTCAACGAGGCATAGACACTCTACAAGTGTTCAAAGCTAGCTTAGCTGGCTTCGAGCCGGAATCCGTGCGCATTGTCGCCACTTACACGTTACGAAAAGCCAAAAACGCTTGGCAGTTCATTGACGCTGCGAAAGATGTCTTTCCTTATCCGGTGGAAGTGGTTAGCGGTCAAGAAGAAGCTCGACTCATATTCAACGGCGTAGCCCACACCGCTCAGTTATCACAAACCAGTTTGATCATCGATATTGGCGGCGGCTCTACTGAGCTTGCGCTGGGTAAAGAATTCACGCCACAAATACTGCGCAGCTTAGACATGGGTTGTGTTAGTTTTAACAAACAGTTTTTCAAACACGGCGATGTTAAAAAGAAAAACTTTGATAGAGCCATAACCACCGCCCAACAGCGTCTAGAACTAGTCGAAGAAAAATATCTAAACATTGGCTGGAAAAATTGTATTGGCACCTCAGGTACAATTGAAAGCATCTACCAGCTTTGCGCCAAAGGCCAATTGGGTTATCAGCTTAACCTAAAAGACTTATTGGCGTTGAAAGAAAAACTGATTGAGCTTAAAACTCCAGATAACTTTAAATTTGATGAAGTCAGTGAAGATCGCAGACCCATCCTAGCCGCTGGTTTAGCCATATTGATTGGCGTATTTAAAAGTCTTCATATTAAAGGCATGAGTTTTAACTCTGCCGCCTTGCGTGAAGGAGCAATCTACGAAATGGAGGCTTCGTTAAGCCACGGCGATATACGAGAGCGCTCCGCACAAAGTTTAGCCACTCGTTATAGCGTTGATATAGAGCATGCACAACGTGTATTAACCACCTGTTTTGACCTATACAAACACAGTAAAACCGACTGGAAACTGCACGATAAAAAGCACAAAGCCATTATTGGCTGGGCGGCACTGCTGCACGAAGTTGGATTGCAGATAAACTCAAAAGGCGTGCAAAAACACTCTTGTTATATTTTAAGAAATACCGAATTACCCGGCTTTAACTCCGAACAACAAGAATTTCTGGCTTTATTAAACCTTATGCAACGTAAAAAAGTCAGAATTGAAGCTTTACCTAGATTTGGTCAATACTCACAATTAGAGTTTTTAAAATGCATGATCATTTTACGACTTGCGGTGTTATTAAATGTAAAACGCCAAAATGATTTTGTACCGGAACTTAACTTCGAAGTGAATGGCTTTGATATCGCACTTAGCTTTCCTGCTCAGTGGCTAAACGACCACCCAATCATCAAAGCAGACTTAGAACGAGAGAAAAAACGATATCAAACATTTGGCTTTCATTTAACGCTGAGTTAAATGTAGGTCTTTTCTACTTCGGCAAAATTAAGTCGTTTTATTAAATTTACCAAAACGCAGAAAGTAAAGAATTTGATGGGCGACATTTTCATCATACCGCATGCCCGCATGGCCTACTTTCATGGTGATAAAATCTTTCATGTTAGCCAGTTTTGCGGACTCCACCGAAACCAAACCGTCATTTGGCCCTTTGAACAAAGACTCAGTTATCACCGAAGACTTGGTACCAGCTATAACCCCAACCGGAATATCAAAGCCTGTGATCTGGTTGCCTAAGGTTTGCGAACCTGTCATCAACGCAGTACTGATTGAGCCAAACCACTCCGCAATTTTGTGTCCTTTAAAATGATCTGCAACTTCGCTGCCTTTATTCGGTGTACCTACAAAAACAACTTCTCCTAAGAGGTTGTTTGGCAGCGTTTTTTGCTCAGAAGCTAGATAGTGTTTAATTACTAAGCCACCTAATGAATGACCGACAAAATGTGTTTTTTTGCCGGCAACCAGACAGGATTGAATTTCTTTAAAACTTTCTGCAAGTACTTGCTCAGTGCTTACACCAACAGTCGAATAATCTATTGAACACACGTCATAACCAGCGTCGTTTAATCGCCCCTCAAGACGCCACATTGAAGTATCACCGCGTGCAAGTCCATGTGATAACACTATCAACTCATTGTTAGAGACTTTGATCTCTGTTGAAGAAGCACACGCGTACAGCGGCATTAATAAAACGATTATTAGTAGGTGGCTTATTTTCATGTTAGTCCGTTTAAACGAGTTATAGCTTTAGAATAAAAGCCTGTGCGATAAATGTCACAAATTATTTTGCCATCTACTGTGTTATTGCCGCAGCTTAGTGATCAGCTTTAACTTCGAATGAAATCCTGTGCGCCAATTGATGCCATCTTCCGTCGCCCAAACGTCTTGTAAAAAACTATTTTTGCCTAATACATTGATTTATAAAAATGAAAATATTTAACCCCTTTTTCAGTTTTGAATCGTTTATAGATTGAAACTGGATTTTCAATAGCGCTGTTGATCAATCCCAATATCTTTTAAATAAGGGGATTTACATTATGATTATTTCAAACACGATAACCTTTAATGTCTGGATACTAAAGGCCGCAAAACAAACCGCCTTTGTGGTATCAGCGATTATGGTGACATTTGGCCTTTTTGTCCTAATGAGCGAGTTAATTGCAAACAACAACAGCTTTCAACCAGAGCCAGAAGCACCTTTTCAAGTGTCAATTTCCAGTGTTAGAGAAGACAGCAATACTAAAATAATTAAAAAGATGTTACCAACACCGCCGGCAATAAAACCTATGCCTAAGCCCGTGGTTGCACCAGAGCTAGCCGACGATAACGTATCTTTAGTAGCTAATACCGGTTGGCAGTTTAAAATGGACAGTATCGACGCAAACACCTTTGTATCCGCAGGTCCAAAAAATGTCACCGCGGTCCCTATGGTTAGAGTACCACCCAACTATCCTAGAAAAGCAGCTTCTGAAGGGCTTGAAGGTTGGGTGAGTATGTCATTCTCTATCGATGAACTTGGTAAGGTCATTGACGTTGTGGTCGTTGATTCTGAACCCAAACGCCTATTCGACCGAGAAGCGAAAAAAGCGCTAAAAAAGTGGAAATACAAACCAAAAATAGTGGATGGCAAACCAGTTGTTCAAACAAATCAATCTGTTATGTTAGAGTTTAAATTGAGTGAGCAATGATTTGATAATGGGAAATGGACGTTAAGGACATAAATGAGTTTAACACTGAGTTTGAAAAATTGGTTAGGTGTTGCTGAATCGGACGACGAACTTATGTTGCGATACGGCAACACCGGCGATGCCAAATATCTGTCGGAGTTAATTAACCGCGTCGGCGATGATCTCTATTTCTATTTAGTTAAACACTCCGACACCGAACTGGCCAAAGATATTAGTCAACAGGCTTGGGTGAAAGTCATCGACAAACGCACAAGTTATAGTGCGACAGGGAGCTTCAAAAGCTGGTTGTTTAAAATTGGCCGCACAACGTTAATTGATGAGTATAAAAAAAACAATCGATGGCAGTCATTGACGGACGAACAAGAAACTTTCGTATTCGACAAAAACTTAGAGGCATTATTTGAAACCGATCGATTGCGCGCGTTTAACTTGGCACTCGAACAGTTACCTTTTCTGCAACGTGAAGCTCTGGTACTGCAACAAGAAGGGTTTCGCTTACGTGAGATTGCTACCATCACTAATAGCGAAATAGAAACCATAAAAACCCGATTACGATATGCCAAGCAACTATTACAACAACTGATAAAAATAGAGGAGAAAAAGCATGACTAAACCTCATCAAGAGCAGTTGTTGCAAGAATTAATGGCAAAAAGCAAACAACAAAGTGCGTTGCCCAATGACGTGAAATCTAAGATATTACGTCACGCTAAAAATAGTCAGTTCCCTCTCGCCTTCATGTTACGTTGGCAAACTATTTGTGCCGCTGTATTAATCGGCTGGTTGTGGTTCGACGCGAGTCGTAGCAATTTACCTACCTATAGCGTTACTAAAAGTTACTCGGACAATAACCAATTGGTTTATTACCACCAAGTTAAATATCTCTCAACACCAAAGGTGGAGTTGGCGAAAACGGATGTAGAGTCATTGAACTTAACCGAAGACCCAGAATACTTTTCATATCTAGCATCGATAGATAAAGTTAAAAATGGCAATCGATTAACGGGCATAGTTAAAAAGTCAGAACAAGAAGTGGTTATTGAGATTTGTCAGGTTGGATTAATCAAATTAGCACCAAGCGTGATTCAGGCGTTAGATTCACCAGCAATCATTAATAACTTAAAAGTTGGTCAAAACATTACCTTGCTAGCAGACAATCGCGGTAAATTGTTTGGTATAGAGCCAAATCGCAACTCAGCCAACAACCTCAACCAATGTGCGAGTTAATATTTTAAAAATATTCCTCATTGTGATTGATATATGGCAATAAGGAGTAATGTGACGCCCGGCATTAACGCGGCTAAAAAGTCTAAAATCACGCATACCATTCATGAATATAACCATGATTCAAATGCTGAATCCTATGGCTTAGAAGCGGCTGAAAAACTAAACATCGACGCCAATCAAGTTTTTAAAACACTTGTGGTTCAATTAGACAACAACAAATTAGCGGTTGCCGTATTGCCCGTCTCAGCGCTGTTAAGTATGAAGCTCATCGCCAAAGCGGCGGGATCAAAAAAAGCAGCAATGGCGTCACCAGCAGATGTTGAACGTTCAACAGGCTATGTACTCGGAGGAGTCAGCCCAATAGGTCAGAAAAAACGACTAAAAACTTATGTCGATGACTCTGCTAGCCAATACGACAGTATTTTTGTTAGTGCAGGTCGCAGAGGGTTAGAAATTGAACTCGCCGTTAGCGACTGATTAAAAATGGTCGACGGTCAGCTCACTTCGCTACGTCAATAAAGCCGTCTAAAGACACAATCAAAGGCCTATTTAATGATAAATTACGATAATTTCGACGCCGTGTTATTTGATATGGACGGCACTATTTTTGATTCTGAAGTCGTGCACAGAGAAGCTTGGAAGTTAACCGCCAAGCAGTTTGACGAAAATTTTACCGATGAAATGTATTTGGACTTCATTGGTAAAACCACACCAGATTGCATCAACATCGCTTTAAAGCAATTTAGCAAACCAATTGATAAAGAAGCATTTACCGCAAGTTACTATAAAAATAATCAACAACTTATTCAGCAAGGGGTGCCTCTTAAACTGGGTTTTACTGATTATTTACAACGAGTTAAATCTATGGGTAAAAAACTTGGTATAGTGACTTCAAGTGCGCAAAAAGGAGTCATTGCCAACTTTGCGCAACATTACTTTTTATCCGACTTTGACTTGGTGATCACTCGTGATGACGTCACTCATTTTAAACCAAATCCAGAGCCATATTTATTAGCTTGTGAACAATTGAATGCGGAGCCCAATCGTACCATCGTATTTGAAGATTCAAATACCGGAGCAACCGCCGCAATTGAAGCTGGCTGTTTTACCGTTGGCATACCTGATTTAATGCCATTTAATATGGATGTCGAGAATAATCTCAACTTAAAAATAGTCAGCTTCGAAGCGTTAATTTAACGATTAACTTATAGCTCACACAAAAAGGCCGTGATCTTCACCACGGCCCATTTCATTTAAATAATCTATTCACTTCTATACTCGAATTAATAAAACCCCAAACTTGCTAATCTATCTCACCCTGACGTTTTAATTCGTTAGTGACAGCCAATGGAGAGCCTGTATTTTTAGCTATCCAATAATACGCCATAGGTATCACGTAAAGCGTTAACAACGCCGAGAATGACACACCAAAAAATATCACCACACCTATAACCGAACGGCTCTCAGCGCCTGCTCCAGTCGCAATCATTAACGGCACCGCACTCATAATGGTTGAGAACGAAGTCATTACTATAGGGCGTAACCTTTGTTTTGCAGAGTGGATAAGCGCGGTTTTAAATTCTTCGCCTTTATCGCGTAATTGGTTAGCAAACTCAACAATCAAAATACCGTTTTTCGCAGCCAAGCCAATCAACATGACCAAACCAATTTGGCTGTAAATATTAAGAGACATACCTGTTAACTTAAGCCCCATTAACGCACCTACCGCCGCCAATGGTACAGCCAACATGATCACAAGTGGGTGTACAAAACTTTCAAACTGCGCCGCTAAAACCAAATAAGTCACCACCATGGCCATTAACATAACGAACAAGATAGAGCCGCCAGATTCTTTGTAAACGGCTGACTGTCCTTTGTAATCAACAGAAACATTTTCACTGATATTCTCCAACACCGCTTGGTTCAGAAAATCGAGCGCCTGACCTAGGGTGTACCCCTCCGCTAAGTTTGCTTCAATTGTGATACTGCGCATACGGTTATATCGATTAAGCGTGCCTGCGGTCGCTTTCTCAGAGACAGTCACTAAGTTTACTAACGGGATCAACTCACCGCTGCGCATTGAACGTACGTACAAGTTATCTAAATCAGACGGGCTATTAAACTCTTCGTCACGACCTTCCAACAATACATTGTACTCTTCGCCGCGTTCTATATAAGTTGTCGCTCTACGTTGCCCTAACATGGCTTCAAGGGTACGACCTATATCTTGAACTGAGACGCCTAAGTCAGAGGCTCGTTCTGTATCAATCTCCACCAGCAACTGCGGCAGCGTTTCTTTATAATCGGAATCTAACCCGCTTAAATTAGGGTTTTTACGCGCCGCTTCTAATAGGGTATCTCGCCACTGTGCTAACTGCTCGTACGTATCGCCTTGCAAAACAAATTGCACTGGGCGACCTAAACCGCGACCGCCTAAACTAGAGCGCATAATGGCAAAAGCTCGAACATCCGCTAACGATTGCAACTCTTGATTTATTTCCGCCATTACTTGGTAAGTCGACTTATTCCTTTCATCCCAATCAGGCATACCGATAATGGCAATACCTGAACTGCCCCCCCAACCAGGAGCTCGCACGATAACTCGGCTGATGTCACCACGCTCATAGTATTTTAATAACTTCTGTTCCATAGCCGTAGTGTTGGCGAGTTTGTTGTCGAATGACGCTCCTTCAGCCCCACTTAAGCTCACAAAAAAGTTACCGCGGTCTTCTTTTGGAGCAAGCTCTTGCGGAATGATTTTAAACAAGCCCCACATGGTAACAATGGCAAAGAACATGATCAGCACTAAACCAATTTTATTGTGAACGCCTTTTTTCAACTGGCCTTCGTAGGCATTTTCAAGCTTGATAAAACTTTTATCCAACCATACGCCAAATTTGGAAGTACGTTCTCTGTGAGTCAATATTTTCGAACACAACATTGGTGACAAGGTCAACGCCGTTATACTTGAGAACACCACAGCGGCGGCAACCGCAATGGCAAACTCAACAAATAATCGACCGATATTCCCTTCTAAAAATACCAAGGGAATAAAAACTGACACTAGAACTAAAGTGGTAGCTATTACCGCAAAACCTACTTCTCGCGCACCTTGATACGCAGCAACCAAAGGAGACTGCCCTTGTTCGATACGACGATAAATATTTTCCAAAACAACGATGGAATCATCAACCACCAGACCAATAGCCAGTACTAGCGCAAGTAACGTTAATAAGTTGATTGAAAAACCTAAGACATATAACACGGTAAAGGTCGACACCAGTGCGACAGGCACTGTCACCGCAGGCACCAGAGTGGCTCGAACGTTACCCAAAAAGACATAAATTACCAAGACTACCAACGCGATTGCGATGCCAAGGGTGTTATATACTTCATCGATAGATTTGGCGATAAACACCGAGGAGTCATAAGAGTCAGTGATCTCTGTGCCTTCAGGCAGCGTCTCTTTTATACGTTGCATTTCAGCTCGCGCGTTTTTCACAACGTCTAATGTATTGGCTTTTGACTGTTTAATTATGCCCAAGCCCACCATGTCGTTACCATTGCCTCTGAACGCATTTTCAATGTCTTCGGCTGCCAGTTCGACCTCGGTTACATCACCTAAACGAATTAGGTAACCATCGTCGCCCTTACCAACCACCAAAGATTTATATTGCTCTGGTGTTCTGTAAGCTCTTGCGATTCGCACGCTAAATTCACGATCCGTAGATTTGACTTCCCCTGCTGGTAATTCAACGTTTTCTCGACGCAAGGTATTTTCGATATCAGCCACCGTGATATTTCGAGCCGCCATGGCGTCTCGGTCTAACCAAACCTTCATAGAGTAATCACGCTGTCCACCTAAACGAACACGAGCCACACCATCAACGACGGCAAATCTATCGACTATATAGCGCCTCGCGTAATCGGTTAACTCCAAGGTGTTCATGCTTTCTGAGCTCATAACAAACCAAGCAATAACATCTTCATCATCGTTGGCTTTAAAGACTTCCGGTGGCAGCGCTTGTTCTGGTAGGTTATTAAGCGCTCTAGATACACGCTCTCTTACGTCATTTGACGCCGAGTCAATGTCTCTGGTGGTGTTAAATTCAATAGTGATGCGAGAACGACCATTACTTGAGCTAGAATTAATGCTCTTGATCCCTTCAATGCCCGATATTCTATCTTCAAGCAATTGAGTAATTTTACTTTCTACAATTTCCGCAGACGCGCCAGGATAACTGGTGCTAACACTGACGATAGGCGGGTCAATATCTGGATATTGACGTAAAGACAGCATAGTAAAAGCGACAATGCCAAAGGTCACCAACAACAAATTAACAACGGTTGCGAAAACCGGACGTTTGACCGAAATATCTGACAACAACATAACGCTATCCTTCTAGTTAACTTTTGCTGTCGATTGTGACAAAGCCGCATTGTCTGTTTTAACTTCAGAGCCAGGGCGAACTTTAACAACGCCTTGCGTGATCACCTCGTCACCCAACGTTAGTCCAGACAAAACCTCAACCACACCAGGCGCTCTACGACCAATGACCACTTGCTCTCTCGCCACTTTATTGTCGACGACTTTATAAACAAAATGATTCTGGTTCATCGGGATGATGGCTGACTCTGGAATAACCATAGCTTGCGCAGCTTGCGTTTCAACTTGTACTTGCAACAACATTCCTGGACGTAACTTATTGTCTTGGTTATCAAAAATTGCTCTTGCGGTAAAAGCTCGGCTCACTGAATCGACTCTAGAAGAAATTGCTGTGACTTGGCCGATAAATGGTGTGTTATAAGCAATATTGGTAGCTGTGACTTTTTGTCCTTGCTCTACACGATTTAAATAACGTTCAGGTAATTGGAATTCGACTTTGATCTTATTGATATCATCTAGGCTAGTTAATTTAGTGTCGTTAGTTACTAGCTGTCCTGGACTGATTTGACGCAATCCAAGCTGTCCGGTAAATGGCGCGTGGATAAACTTTTCTTGCAGACGAATTTTGGCAACTTGCAGCTGTGCTTGTGTGGTTTCTAATAAGCTAGTTTGAGTGTCAATCGCACTTTGCGCCGTCGCGCTGCTTTTTTTCAAATCTTGCAATCTAAGTAGCTGTCTTTTGTGCTCAGCAATTTTGATCTCTAACTCTTGCACTAGCGCCTGCTCTTCTTGATGTTCCAACGCCAATAACAATTGCCCTTTTTCAACTTTATCGCCATCATCAAAATAAATGTCACTGACACGGTCGGTGCTTTGTGCGGTTAAAGTTACTGATTCATTCGCTTGTGTTGTGCCTAATGCAGAAATGTTGTCTTTTAGGATGACTTCTTTAGCTACATCCGTTTTTACCAACGTTGCAGACCCGCCTCTTCTTTGGGCAGATAAATCTCCTGCTGGCCAATAAACATACGTCATCATGGCGACCAACAAAAGTAATATACCGATCACTGGCTTGTTAAACATTGTACACCTTCACAGAAATTAAAATTAATTGACGGGTTGATTCTACCAATTCGCAACGATAACAACCTAGCGCATTCAACGAATAAAACAGGTCAGTAAACGAATTGTAGTATTGTATTAGTGGAAAGCATACGTTTTTCAGTGACCCAACGATCATGCCAGCTAACAGTTGATTCGTGCGATTAGATACATAACCGTTCATTAATCAACAATATTTGACAATAGAGAGATAACATCCATAGTGATAGGAAAGGATTTTTTAGTTTAAGGGATTTTTATGTTTAGTCGCATCTTAGTGATTTTGATACTTTCCATTGCGGCTCTTTTCAGTGTATTTGTTGTTGGTATAGAGACTGGAAGATTGCTCATGGGGACATCAACTTATACTGACAGTTACCTAACGCTAACTGCAGCAGTAATTTGCTCCACTCTCTTTTCGATATTATCTATTCGACGGCTCTACAAACTATTCAACATTTAGCACGCTGTTACAGACCAAAGTTCAACTTCACTAATTCAGCACAGTCTGTCACAAAACCTTCGCAGTTCGATAACAAAAGTGTCATCTGAGCTGATTATTATTTGAACGTCTAAATAGAGTAGAGGCAAGATGATGCCAAACGTTCAAACAAAACCACTTCAAGTAACTGCCTTACAGCAGTTGGATGTTTATCTATTTCAAAAATTCAACTTACTTTGCCATCAGCGTATAAAACAACTCAGTGTGGGTATATCCAAAACTGGTGATGGCTATTTATACGCGGCCATAGCGGCTTATTTGTATTTCGTTGGCGTAACCAATGCATCGGCATTTTTTTACATGGCCATCGCAGCTTTTGCATTTGAACTGCCATTATATTTAGCGTTTAAAAACACGCTAAAAAGAGCTAGACCATTTAATAGCATCAATAACTTTCATTCGCATATTTCTCCTTCTGACAAATTCAGTATGCCATCGGGGCATACAAGTGCCGCATTCGTGTTTGCCACCTTAATCAGTTATTACTTTCCTGCTTGGGGCATGTTTGCTTACAGTTGGGCATGTTTAATTGGCTTGTCTCGTATTTTGTTAGGAGTGCACTTCCCTGGTGACATTATTGCTGGTGCATTGCTTGGTTATGGCTGTGCAGAATTTGCTCTAGCTGTCTTTAATTAGTTTATTTTAAGTAGGTAAGACAATGAAAATTCTTTACGGTGTACAAGGCACTGGTAATGGTCACATCACGCGCGCTCGTGTTATGGCAAAAGCCTTTGCAGAGCGCGATATTGACGTAGATTATTTGTTTTCCGGTCGTCCAGTGGATAAGTATTTTGATATGGAAGTGTTTGGCAATTACCGCTGTTTTGAAGGTTTAACCTTTGTTACTGAACAGGGCAAAGTGAACACTTGGAAAACCGCCAAAAACCTGCATTTGTGGCAGCTGTTTAAAGACATTAAATCGCTTGATATTTCACAATACGATTTAATTCTTACTGACTTCGAGCCAATCACTGCATGGGCTGCGACACTTCATAAAAAATTCAACAACAGCAAAGAACTTACAGTAAAAATTCAAGGTGCAAACCAACAACTAATGGTGCAAGCACCACCAGTGATCAATATTAGCCATCAAGCTTGTTTTACGTTTAAAAGCGTTCCTACCACAGGTTCCAACTGGTTCCATCGTCAACTATTAAAGCATTTTGTACCTGCTGATGTTAATCTTGGCGTTCATTGGTATCACTTCGGCGAAACTATTTTACCTCCTTTTATTGAGCCTATTGCAGCTCCTATAAAACACTCCGACGACAGTTTTATTTTGGTCTACTTACCGTTTGAAGACTTAGCCGAAATCGTAGAGTTACTTAATAGCCAACATGACAAAAACTTCGTGGTGTTTCATCCGGATGTTCAGGAGGAAAAAGAGTTTGCGGCGGTGAAACAGTGCAAATTAGGTCGTGAAGCGTTTTTAACCGCACTTGCTAATTGCTCTGGTGTTATCGCTAATGCAGGCTTTGAACTATCTAGTGAAGCACTAACGCTCGGCAAAAAGCTATTGTTAAAACCATTACAGGGACAGTTTGAACAAGCGTCAAATGTACTGACGTTAACTGATTTAGGACTTGCTAGCAGCATGGAACAATTGGACGAAGACGCCATCGAATATTGGTTACAGGAAGTATCTAACGACCCGATAAATTACCCAAGTGATCCTGCCCCGCTCATTGATTGGTTGTTGGCTGGTGACTATTCAAAACCTAACGACTTGTGCGAGCAAGTTTGGCAATCGGTATCGAAAATGCCATTCCAACGCAGTCAACGAAACAACTATGTACCTGTGTTTTAAATAAAAACACCTTAATTAAAACGTCTGAAGTTTTACATTTAAGGCTTTTATATACATACAAATTACCTTAAGAGTCCTTGCGTATTAGTTCAGTGACGTTACCGCTAAACTGTAAATAATATAACTCCCTGCAAAAGCTAAAGCGCTATCGATAATCTCGGTAGCGCTTTTTTAAATGGAAACATTAAAATAACGTCACGCAATTATCTAATTCACCAACTCGCATTCCCAGACATTTCAAGCTAGACTGAAAGCACATTGTATTCAACGTTTCTTTCTGTGCACCTTTCCATGAAGAATACATCAAAAACACTGCTGATATGTTTGCCCTTTTACATTGCAAATCTGACTGCGCAAGAGGTCGATTTGTTCGAGTTGCCACTTGAGCAGCTGTTAAAAGTAGAGCTGGCTGGGGATAACGTATCTCACATAGATTTGTTAAAAGCACCACTAACCAACAATGCGTCAAAACTAAACACATTATCCTTAGCTAAAAGCATAGAAGTAATTACAGCTGATACTATTAGTGCTCGTGGTCTTAAAAACATAATTGAAGTTGTGGAGAACATGACCGGTGTTCTAGTTGGTGAATCGCCTTCAGAGCCATACAGTTTTAGCACCCGTGGCTTTACTCGTGACTCGATAAACGTAACCTACGACGGCTTATCTATGGGCATGGCTACTTATAACACCAGACCCATGTCTACGTTCAATTTAAAACAAGTTGAGTTTTTAAAAGGTCCTTCGGAGTTTTCTGTTGGTCAAGGAGGTGCAGGGGGAACGATAAACGTAATCACCAAAAAAGCACGAAAAACCAATCACCATGTAAAAGAAGTATTAGTCGCGACCGGTGAATATAATAGCAACTCGTTAAACTTAGGGCTGTCTGGGCCACTGTCAGACAGTTTGATGTATCGAATCGATTTGAGCTCTAATTCATCGGATGGTTGGGTAGAGCAATCAAACTCAGAATCAAACAACATCTCATCGTCTTTGTTATGGTTGCCCGTAGATAACCTTGAAGTGTTATTTTCCTTAAACAACCAACAAGATAAGCTGCCGGCTTATTGGGGCACTCCATATATACCAGAAAGCAACGCCATTTCGCCAAATAATTCCGTAGTGGTTGGTCACGACAATTTTGTTATCGACGAAAAAATGCGCTTTATCAATTACAACGTGGCGGATAGCGAAATTGCATCAAACAGTTCTTGGCTGCGAGTCGATAGCAAATGGCAATACTCCAGCGACATAGAAATTGAAAGCAGCATTTATCAATTTTCAGCTGAGCGCGATTGGCGCAACGCAGAAAATTATTTATACAACAACGAATTATCTCAAATCGAACGTGATCGGCTGTTAGTTCAGCACGAGCGTAATAACTGGGGAATTGTGTTAAAGTCCAACCTTGACCATACCTTATTTGGCCATGATAGTGACACGTCGCTTCAGTTTTCCTATCACAACATAGATTTTGCTCGAGTGGTTGGTTTTAACCTCGCGAGCCCATCTCTCTATTGGGACGCTGTCGATGTATACGCTCCAGAAGCTGGCAACTTTGGCTATGTAGATTTAAGACAAGATGGCCTAATTCAGAGCGATACCTCATTTATTATCAGCAACAATACGAAACTCTCACCGAAACTTAATATTCAATCACAACTGAAAGTAGAATCTACCGACTTTGATCGACGTTATATCAATTGGGATGGCACAATAAGAGAACGGGCGACTGCAAAAGTATCACACTCTGATATCAGCTACTTTATTGGCCTGTCATATGAAATCAGCGATAGCGTCAATCTCTATTCGCACTTTAGCCAGACTCATGAACCACTCTTCGCAGACTATCGTTTTGCTTTTGACGTAAGACAACTTGAACGTTCAAAAGTACAACAAATAGAACTGGGCGCAAAAGCCATTTCACAAGACAAAAACACTGAAATTACCTTTGCTATTTTTTCAATTGATAAAAACATAGATACTCAAATCTCAAATAATGTGGCTATGTTTGAAAGTGAGCAAAGAAGTCAAGGTATTGATGTATCATTCAATTCGAAGCTTTCTAAACAAGTAAGTTTTGCCACCAACTTAGCGTTAGTAGATGCCAGCTATGGTACTTTTTACGATCCAGAAATTGGCATTCAAGTTGACGGGAATGAGCCGGTAAACGTACCGAGTGCAACAGCCAATGTTGCTCTTTCCTATTTATTTGAGGATTTACCAATAGAAACCGGGGTTAAGTTTCATTACGTATCACCACGCTGGGCAAACAGTAAAAATACTGTGAGACTGCAAGATTATACCATCACCAAATTATTCGCAGCCTATCATGGCGGCAATTACCACGTAGGTTTACATATAAATAATTTGACCGACGAGTTATATGGTCCGTGGAGCGATATTTATTATCCAAACCAAGTTATTTTGGCGCCACCTAGACTGATAGAATTGACGTTCAAAGTGAATTTTTAATCGAAGTGTATTAAGTAATATATTCTAAAACATTTTTATTAAGGCATTAATTCCAATGAAAAAAGTGTTTTATCTCTTATATGATCTAGAATAATAAATACTTAATAAGCTTTTGTTACAAAAGTTTTATGTATCGCCCTGACTAAATTTCTAAATTTTGGGACTATATTATGAACTCGCCCAACAGTATCGTTAACCATATACAAAAATTCACGTCCCAACGAGACAATGAACTTATTGCATTTAGCTTGATGCAAAGTATTAACGATATGTTGAGCCCCAAATATCAATCTATTGTAACGGTCACGAAGTTTAATGAAATCTCAAAACAATTTACTTTGAGAAATGGCTCAGGCGTATTCTTAGACGAAAACTTTGAAGTTGAAAAAAATTTTCTAGAGTGTTTAGCCACTATGGAAACTCAAAATCTTGAGCAGTACTCCAATTACTCAGAGAATGGTCACACTTTGTACTTTTTAATTAATAATTTTCGGAATGAGACAGACTACTTTTTTATTACAACTGAAACTCGACTTTCTAAGGTTCAAGAATATTTGTTGTCGGGCATGTTCAAGATTTTCAAAAATTACAATGAACTACTCAATGATTCACAAACCGACCAACTAACAGGTTTACTAAATAGAAAAACCTTTGACACATCAATCAACCGATATTGGGGTAAAGTGGACGAACACTTTAAACCTGAAAAGCGAGTCCAGGGTGAGTCAGTCGCTAATTGGTTAGTGATCATCGATATTGATCACTTTAAAGCGATAAACGATTCTTACGGTCACTTGTTTGGTGATGAAATTCTTATTTTGGTGTCGAACTTATTAAAAACCCAATTTAGATCCAACGATCTGATTTTTCGATTCGGCGGTGAGGAGTTTGTCATTTTAATGCGAGATGTGGCGGAGCATGAATGCAAAATAAAATTAGAAGATGTTAAACAAGCGATTGCTAACTATGCGTTTCCTAAACTTGATAAGCTCACAGTTAGCATGGGCGCATGCATGTTGAGCCAAGAGTTATTTTACATGACCGTACTCGATTGTGCCGACAAAGCACTGTACCAAAGTAAGTCAAATGGCCGAAATCAAATAACATTTTTTGATCATTTAACTATCCAATCACCAGAAGAGAAAAACTTTAGTGAGATTGATTTATTCTAAAATGCAATTAGATAAATTAACTGCTGTACTTTTAATTGCTTTCTGCTCATTTTCTTTTGCAAGGAGTAACGAATACTTTTCATTAAGTATTGAAGAGCTATTAAACGTCAATATAACAGGCGCGACGCTAATGCCGACATCGTTAAAAGATGTGCCTGCAGTGGTTAAAGTTTATGAAAAACAACAAATAGAGTTGCTCGGGTTCTCCGAACTCAATCAACTACTCTCTTATGTATCGGGTTTTCAAGTTAAGCGAAACGACAGTGGTTCAAACACTTATAATGTTTCTAGTCGCGGCGTGCAGAGTAATACTTCATCTAGAGAAATATTAGTCATGATTGATGGGCAACGCCTAAATAGCGACTGGTCAGGTGGTATAGGTGCGCTTTTTGCTCAATTTCCTTTAAGTCATGTAAAGAGAGTCGAAGTTATTAAAGGCCCAGGATCTGCGATTTATGGCTCCAATGCATTTTCAGGAATTATCAACATCATTACTGAAATGGACGATGAGATATCTGCCCGTTGGGGTTCCAACAACAACACGCTTATTCAAGGGCAATTTAATTTAGATGCAGCTGATATAAGTATTTCGGGATTTGTTAGCAAGCAAGAGTATGACGGAACAAGCTATCAATTATTCGACCCTTTCTCGCCTGACTTTGTCAGTGCTAAAGACCCATTTAGTACTGACTATGAATACTTAAAACTAAACTGGAAAAACTGGCAATTAACTTACAATAAACACCAAAACAAAGGCAGTGATTTTTATGTCGAGGGTTTTGTTTCCGGCAATAAAAATACAACCTCTGTAACCAATAAGTTTGTCAACTTGCAGTACTCAGATGAGCTAAATGAAGAGTGGAATTTAACGACAAAGGTCTTTTATTCTAATAGAGACTTTGAATTAGGGGGAAAGATAGTTCCTGCTCCCACTGAAACCTTTATATCAGGCCAAATTGAAGAGCAAGATTTTGGCATTGAAACCGTCTTTTATCACACCGACAAAATAACAGGCGATGTATTAGTTATTGGAGCAGAATATCGACAACCTAAACTGACAAACACAGATGCGTATACAAGTGGCTTTGTGGAGCTGTATTTACCACAAGCCCCCACAACATCTAGAAACATCGGCGGGCTTTTTGTTCAATATCAGCAACAGTTGACAGACGAAGTTAACTATATATTGGGTGGGCGCTTAGATCACTACAGCAATTTTGGCGAGCATTTTAGTCCAAGATTAGGCATGAACTGGCAGGCAACAAATCAGCAAATGATTAAACTCATTTATAGTGAATCTTTTAGAGCACCGACGAGAAGTGAAACAGATGTAATAAACAGTAGTGCTATTGTAGCCAACCCTAACTTGGAACCAGAGGTATTTAAAAATATAGATCTTCTTTGGCAATACGAGCAAGATAACTTTTTGTTTTCGGCCAACCTATTTACTAATAGGATTGAAGAAGCGATCACTCCTTTATCAAGCTCACCATCCAGTTACTCTAACACTGGCGAGGGCTCATCAACTGGCATCGAATTAGAGTGGCAAAAAACTTTCGATAAACAATGGTTTTTCACAACGAGTACCATGTGGCTAATCGATCATGATAGCGAAATATATAGAGACTCGGATAATACAGCCAATATGACGTTAAGCCATAAAGGAAAGACGTATTCTTACAGTTTTTTAGTTAATTACTCTAGCGCTAGGCTTGATATAAACCAGTCTGTCGAAGGTTACACTAAAATACCGGCAAGAACCTTAGTTGATTTCAACATGTTGTTGGACATCAATGATAACTTAACGTTATCGGGCGCGATTAAAAACTTATTTGATAAAAAGTACTTCGGC
>JABXID010000152.1 GCA_013373245.1 Gammaproteobacteria bacterium | reverse complement strand
GAACCCAGTTTATAACGCTTTAAAGTGTTAAACATTTTGATATCCCTGCGAATTATATTTTCAGATGTTTAGGTTCGAGTCTGACAAAATTTACGCATAAAAAAAGCCGATATGTCGGCTTAATTTAATTAAATATAACTTTGTTGATGTACTCGGATGAAGAGTGGCGTACCGCACTTTGAATAATCAATCTTATACTCTTTACCGTTTAAACATTGGATAAACAACAAGGTTTTTGGCTCACCAAATACGTCTGGACTGGAAATATGAAGCACTTCGCAATAGGCATCTTTGGCTTGACGGCGATTCTTTGGCACGACACCATTGTATTCAACAACACCGTTTTGACTCACTTTTACCACTGGATGCTCAGCTTCATTAACCAGAATCAAATCTAACTTTCTTACTTTATGAATTACGGTGTTACGACCACTTAAGATAAAAGTGCTATCGGCCATATTTATTATCTTCCATCAAATACATATAAACTTTTAGATTAGATTAGCCGTATATAATTAATTGATCAAGAACCTTATGCTTTTCTTGGCACAAAAATTCCGGCTCTCTATCAATAATTTCAGTAACTTATCGGAATGTTCCGCCAACTGATTTATTATCTACTTCGCGGATTAAAATGGTTTAAAGATAAGATATACAATCAGGCACAAAACAAACCATAAAATATAAGCGCGTACACGCTTACATAGCGGGCAGTCGGTTTTAAATATCATAATCTTTCAGGCCCTGAGTCTGTTTAACTATAGGTTGAGGTCAAAATAAATGGCAAATGAACAAATTGCAATATTGGGCGCCGGATGTTTTTGGTGCATAGAATCAGCGTTGAACAGAGTTCAAGGAGTCAAAAGCGCGGTGTCCGGGTATTCAGGCGGTCACATTACAAACCCAACTTATAAAGACATTTGTACTGGTACATCCAATCACGCCGAAGTGGTTAAAGTAACCTTTGATGCCGATATATTAACATTTGAAATGTTATTAAATTTCTTTTTCCAATTACATGACCCTACCCAATTAAACCGCCAAGGCAATGATGTTGGTACGCAATATCGCTCCGTCATTTTTTACGTAGACGAACAACAAAAACTGACGGCTGAACAACTCATATCAGAACTCGAACAACAAAGGGTTTGGCCAGAACCAATAGTAACTGAGGTATCACCAGCCCAGACGTTTTATCCAGCCGAAGATTATCACCAAGATTATGTTAACAATAATCCTCAGCAGCCATATTGCCAGTTTGTTGTATTACCCAAACTAAACGCTTTTTTGCACAAATACAGTGACTACCTTAAAACTGACTAACAATTTTTTATGCTCTTCTGATAGAATGGTGGTACATATTGCAGTCAAATAATGGTCAAAATGGAACAGCAATTGACGTTCAAGAAACTGTTTTGGTTTTCTCAGCTCCTTTCTTTTTATCTGTTTTTAATGCCGAGTAAAGGCGATGCAGTGACCTTCTTTGTGCACTTCGATAAAGTCGCACATATTATCGTTTTTGTTGGATTAGCTTTTTTGTTCGATAAAGCCTATCAATTCTCGGCAGATAAAAAGATAAGTATTTTGATTTCCTACGGCTTAATTGTTGAAGTGCTGCAAGCACAAACAGGTCGAGAATCTTCAGTTCCAGATGCAATAGCAGATCTAGTCGGTATATTTTTGTACTTTTACGTATTCAAGTATTGGGTAGACAAAATCGACTTCGCTCAGATTTTTATTAAAAACAAACAACAATGAAGCACTGGTATATTGCGGGTTCAGGCGCTATCGGCTCATTGGCTGCCGCAAACCTTGTTAAAAATAATTGCAAAGTAACCCCAATTGTTAGGCACACCAGCCAAACAAAAGGCCGCAGCTTTCAAACTATTGATGGGCAACTTGTGTCATTGCCAGCAGGAATAGAACTAACTGATTGCAAACAAATTGAGCACTTGTTCGTTCCACTCAAAGCCTACAACATTATCCCTTTTTTAACCTCAGTTAGTGACAAAATTGTCAATCACGCCAATATTGTGCTTTGTCATAATGGTATGGGTACGATTGAACAAGCGCTAAAGGTGCTGCCCAAAAGTGCAAACCTATACTTTTGCACAACCAGTAACGGTGCATTTAAACAGAACAACAAAGTTGTTCACGCAGGTCAAGGAGACTCATATTGGAAAAAAGTCAACAAGGGAAGTGAGCCTTCACTTACAGCTAAAGACTTTAATTTATTATTCAATCCAATTGTTGAAAGTAATGATCTAGACAGCATACTGTGGCAAAAGCTACTGGTGAATTGCGCCATCAATCCGCTTACTGCAATACACAAAGTAAAAAATGGCGAACTTTTGGCAGATAAGTACCAACCAATCATTGAAAATATTGTTGCGGAAGTTTGCACGGTCGCACGTTCGTTACAAGTTGCATTAAATCAGAAAGACATGCTGGCTTTAGTTAATAAAGTAATAAAAACAACCGCCAACAACACCTCATCTATGCGACAAGACGTTGAAAATAAAACCAAAACAGAAATTGATTACATCAATGGCTACATCTCCCAGCAAGCGGCTAAATTAAATATTCAGGTACCTGAGAATGCGCGGTTGTTAAACGCTATTAAGCAGCTGGAGAATTATTAATCGAAAAACAGTCGATTCTCTGCCTAAACTTGTTACAAAAACATTCGAACTAAAATGAAAAATCATTGTCTGAAAACTTGCTTTTAATCAATATAAAATATTGTTACAACAAGGTTCTTGTGGATATTTCTCAGGCAGATTAGTATCAACTCATCACTTTAGGGATTAAGTACGTTATGCAGCAGAATCAAATATTTGTTAACGCTCAAAAGCGTAACCGCGGTCAGTCGTTCTTTATTTTACTGCTTTTAATCTGTACATATAGCTCAGTTACTAACGCGACTGAACTGCCTGAGTGGTTGGCTACACCACCTGCTGACAGCCAACTTTGGTTTTATTCAATTGGTAACGGCGAAGATCTTAAACAAGCTAAAAACTCAGCACTAGCCGAATTATCAACTCGCATTCAAATCGATGTACAAACTACAACCCAACAATTTGTGCAAGCGAATAACCAGCAAGTTGACTATTTTTTGGAGCAAGATAATCGCTTTAACAGCGAAAAAATGAGCTTTAACAATGTTGAGGTAGTGCGTGAATTCAAGCACGAACAAGGCACCTATGTTCTGATCAAAGTTGACCGTGACAGCTTTTTTTCAGCCAAATATATCGCAATCGAAGAAAACTTCGCCAAACTGTTAAGCCCAGAAAACCTTCAAACGCCCGACTCGCTTGCAACAAAACTGTCTAAAGTCATCAATTATCAATGGCAAAAAAACTGGCTGACAACGCAACTTAATATCCTAAATGCCTATGATATTGACATTACAGAACTCAACCGATTAAAACAAAAAATCGAACAGGACGTAATTGAAGTTGCCCAACAAGTCAGTACCACTCTCACTCTACCTGAAAATATGGCACCGCCCATTCGCAGTCCACTTGAACAGTGGGTGACAAACGTCGGGTTCATCAAAAAGGCAAATCCTAATAGTATTGATCTTCAAATAATTGCCACTTCTGCCAATACTTGGCAAGGTGAAGATCGTTTTAATCACGTTCATAAAATAGAATTTGAGTTGCTCTTTTTGTTGAATCAACAATTGCTGTCTCAAAAACGTTTTTCAGCACAAGCATTTGCCAACCAAGCGCAAATCGCACAGCAACATTCCATTGAACAATTAATTCAGCAACTACCAAGCCGTTAATGAGTGATATGTTCAAGACGTCAACATTAATTGTATTTGTTTGCACTTTTTTGGTCGGTTGTGCCATGGCTCCAACACGGGAAAACTTTGTTCAATACAATGATCAAAACATATTATCCGAAGATTCTGCCAAAGCCCTGCCGCGCACAGAAAGGCTGGAAACCATTACTAAACAAATGAAACAGGTAGGATTTAGCCATACTCGAGTCTCTTATTTGTTTGATAAATACTCAAGTACCGTGCTGGGTATTTTTGAAAATCAGTATCAGTTAATGAAAGAGCACAAAACTCTACTCGATAACCACAAAGACGTAATGTCATTTTTAATGGCTAATCAGGGTAAAAGTAAATCTGAACTACAACAAGAAATTGAACGGTTTGATCAACTGGTGAAATTAGAGCGGGACAAAATCGCACCTAAAATCAAAGCCTACGAAAAAGCATCAGATAAAATTTGGCGCGAGAACGCCAAACTGACCGCTCAAATAGCAGTGCAAGCATTAGAGCTAAGTTTGTTCATCTACCAAGCAAGTCAAACCGATGAAGGAGTCGGTGAGTTATTGATGGTGAATATGCTGGAAATGATGTTCGCCGCCAACAAACTCAATCAACCCGCTAAACTGGCAAAAATTAGACTACATTTAGCAAAACTAGCCAACGACTTTATCGAAGACGAACAAGCTATTATCGACATCAGCAAGCGATTACAAGAATATCAGGACGAACAATAATGACAGCCAATGCCCATTTATCTCGTAAAATTCCAGCTATCATTCCGGTACTAAAAGTCGCCACCGTTAGTTGTGTGATTTTTTTGTTGTCAGCTTGTAGTACACGTCAAGAAATAAAATATCCTGCAGAGCTGACGCAACAACAATCGCCACAAGCGCAAAGTTCTTTTATGGTAGCTCGTTCAGCTTATGATTTTAAAGATCACGATATCGCGGTTCCTGCCAACTTTAACCCGCAAGGTTTAGACAATTGCAATTTTTCAAGCACCAATGAAAATGACAATTGCCCGTTAAAAAAACCAATAATCCGCGTGTATTTTGATGGCAACGATACTCAGCCAAGTGACCAACACAACAGTGAAATTAGCGCATTAAAGCAACTCAATAACGACAAATTAGCCTTATTGTTAGAAAGTCAGTTGGCGGGTTTAAACCGCTTCCGAATTGTTACTCGAGATGCGTTGAGCCAAACCGAATTGCAACAACAAATGTCAGAGTTATCAACAAAAGAATTGGCAGAGCGACTTAAAAACAACAAACCGCTACAACCCGACTATCTATTAAAAATAGACACGGTTAAAACCGCGCAGCGCTTTTATGCCGAATACAATGGTATGGCACAATATTCTGTTGAACTCACAGCCAGTATGATTGACCCATACAGTAAAGAAAAACTGGCCTATCCTAACGTTGGCAAAATTCGTGTTGAAGGTACCGATGTTAAATCTAAACAACAATTAGTCTACACCGAAGTGAGTGGCCGTTATTACACAGGCTTTGACTACACCAACGAAAACAATGTTAACGCCGTATTCAACCTTATGGCATCAAAAGCGTTTGACGTACTTATCGCCCGATTATTAACTGAAATGCCAGCCACAGCACAAGTTCAAGCTTTTAGAGATGGACAAATCACGTTAGATCGTGGCCGCAATGCTGGTCTTTTGGACCAAGACACAGTTATTTTGTTTCAGTATCAAGCTGGATTCATAGACCCTATCGCAGTGGCTACTGTGACACCGTCGTCAGAAAGTGCTATTGGCCAGATTGTGCGTTGGAAAAAAAGCGATATTGCCGACAACATTCGAACGCGTGCGCAAGGCAAAGTCATAAAAACGAACACGCCTGTCTTTGCAGTATCCGTTGGGTTACCGCAAAGTTACGTCAAAAACCGCTTATAAAAGTAAAAACAAACTGAACAATGAAACAAACCAGCGTGATGGACAACCAAATGAAATTTAATGTGACGCCTATAAAACTGCTTATTTATTGCTTTGTTGTCATGCTTGCCTCTGCTTGTGCCGCCAGCAACACAACTGAAAAAGTAGAAAGCAAACCGTCAATTACCTTTGATTACAATTCTCATAATAAACTGCTAACCATCAATGGTGAT
>JABXID010000033.1 GCA_013373245.1 Gammaproteobacteria bacterium | reverse complement strand
GTTACCTTGACCATCCACCAAGGTGTAACGTAAAGAAAATGGCTGAGCCATACGAACGATGGTATCGTAAACAGCACTATCACCGTGTGGGTGATATTTACCAATTACGTCCCCCACCACACGGGCAGATTTTTTATAAGGTTTGTTCCAGTCGTTTTTCAATTCATTCATCGCGAATAAAACTCGGCGGTGAACGGGTTTCAATCCGTCTCGAACATCAGGTAGAGCACGACCTACAATTACACTCATTGCATAATCTAGGTAGCTAGTTTTAAGTTCTTCTTCAATATTAATAGGACTAATATTATCGGTGAGATCTGTCATAAACGAACTATTTCCCTATTGCCATTTTTTAATTGGCTTTTATTAGAATTATGTTGCTCGCGATTGTAACACAATCCTAAAGTCGTGCTAGTGCAATTTGCAGCTTTATTAAGGGTACCCTAGTGATATTTGTAAAAATCGCTCGCATATGAGTTTTAGAGCACCTAGTTGCTTTTTAATTGAACAACTGTTTGCGTTTATCTCTTCCTTTATTAAGGAGCCTAGATATAATCACAACAAATTTATATAAATCGATGACCCGTCATGTCTACACACTCTGATACAGCTATACACAACGTTGATAATGAAGAAGTTGAGAAATTTAACTCGATCGCCAGTTCGTGGTGGGATTTAGAAGGTGAATTTAAACCGCTTCACAAATTAAATCCGGTTAGAGTTTCTTATATACAAGAAAAAACTCAAGGCGTTGCACATAAATCGCTATTAGACATAGGTTGTGGTGGTGGAATACTAGCCGAGTCCTTAGCAAAACTAAACGCCGATGTTACTGGTATCGATCTCGCTCAAGATTCATTAAACATTGCTAGACTCCATGCACTGGAATCTGATATCAAAAACGTCAGTTATCAATGTATCGCAGCTGAGACTTTTGCAGAACAGCATCCAGGCCAATTTGACATAGTTACCTGTATGGAAATGTTAGAACATGTACCCGATCCAGAATCAATTGTTGCGTCAGCAGCTAAAGCTTGTAAGCCTAGCGGTAAAATATTTTTTTCGACATTAAATAAAACGGCCAAGTCTTATTTGTTGTCAATTATCGGTGCTGAGAAAGTGTTAAAGCTAGTTCCCGAAGGCACACACCAATTTGAAAAATTTATAAAGCCAGCTCAACTAATACAATGGGCTGAACGTCACGGTTTAAAAGTAAAAAATGCAATCGGCTTGCACTACAACCCACTCAGTGAACAATTTTCTTTAAAACCGAATATTGACGTAAATTATATTCTTTACTGTGAAAAATTAGAGGATTAATTATCCGCTCAGGGACGGAAAATTAGGTGAATTTTAATCACCTATTTTTAGGTAATAGAAGTGGTCATGAACATAAAAAATTCATCTGAAAAAATATTTTTTTCAGCCGATTTTGTGTTTCATTTTGCGTTAAGTAAAACAAGTGTAATTTGTAAGGTTAGGATCTACTTACAATTGAAATACACACATAAAAAACGAGCTTATCTAGGGCTTGCAATCAAAGCTAAGACACTCTATCTTGTGCCTACCAAATCAAATAAACACTATATGATGTGTTTTTAACCAAAGTGGTTACTATATATAGTGTTTGTTGGATTTACGTTTAAGCTCGTGCGCTAATTTATAAAAAGATACTATAAGAACAAAGGTATATAGGCCAAAATGAACAAAGCCCTTTCTGTCAGTAAAAGAGACGGTACTAAAGAGTCATTAGATCTCGATAAAATCCATCGCGTCATCACATGGGCCGCTAAAGGATTAGACAATGTATCGGTTTCCGAAGTAGAAATAAAATCCCACATTCAATTCTACGATGGTATTAAAACGGAAGACATTCACGAAACCATCATCAAAGCTGCCGCTGATTTAATTTCAGAAGAAACGCCAGATTATCAGTATTTGTCTGCGCGTTTGGCTGTGTTCCATTTACGTAAAAAAGCCTATGGCCAATTTGAACCGCCGCGTCTGTTCAATCACGTTACCAAAATGGTTGAACAAGATCGCTACGACAAACACTTGTTAGAAGATTACAGTGAAGCAGAATTTGACGAAATTGAAAAATTCATTCATCACGAACGAGATCTAGATTTTAGCTATGCGGCTGTTAAGCAGCTTGAAGGCAAATACTTAGTTCAAAACCGTGTCACTGGCGATATATATGAAAGTGCGCAGTTTTTGTATGTGTTAGTTGCGGCTTGTTTGTTCGCGAAATATCCTAAAGACACACGTCTTGATTACGTTAAACGTTTTTACGATGCAGCATCGCAGTTTAAAATTTCTCTACCAACTCCGATCATGGCGGGTGTACGTACACCGACTCGCCAGTTCAGCTCATGTGTATTAATTGAAGCCGGCGATAACTTAGATTCAATCAATGCTACTTCATCTGCTATCGTGAAATACGTTAGTCAACGAGCAGGCATTGGTATCAATGCAGGTCGAATTCGCGCTCTTGGCAGCCCGATTCGTAACGGCGAAGCATTTCATACTGGCTGTATTCCATTTTATAAACACTTTCAAACAGCGGTTAAGAGCTGTTCGCAAGGTGGGGTTCGTGGTGGCGCAGCTACCCTCTTCTACCCACTTTGGCATTTGGAAGTTGAAAGTTTATTAGTATTAAAGAACAACCGTGGTGTTGAAGAAAACCGTGTTCGCCATTTAGACTATGGCGTACAGTTCAACCGCACTATGTATCAACGTTTAATCAAAAACGATTACATCACGTTATTTAGTCCATCAGATGTACCAGGCTTGTACGATTCGTTTTTTGCCGACCAAGATAAGTTCGAAGAACTTTATGAAAAGTACGAACAAGACGAAAGCATTCGTAAAAAGCGCATCAAAGCAGTTGAGTTGTTTACGCTATTCTTAAATGAGCGCGCGAGTACTGGTCGTATCTACATGCAAAATGTCGATCACTGTAATACACACAGCCCGTTTAATCCTAAATTCGCGCCAGTTCGCCAAAGTAACCTATGTTTAGAAATTGCTTTGCCGACCAAACCGTTGCAACACGTAAATGACGAAGAAGGTGAAATTGCACTTTGTACGTTATCAGCGTTTAACTTAGGCGCTATAGATTCATTAGATGAACTTGATGAATTAGCTGAGTTAGCGGTTAGAGCCTTAGACAGTCTATTGGATTACCAAGACT
>JABXID010000072.1 GCA_013373245.1 Gammaproteobacteria bacterium | reverse complement strand
TGGACGGTGACCCATGTTGCCATCTTCGTAATCTTTATCAGAGTTCCAAGCAGCTTCTACAGAGTCAATTGAATACATAGCGCCAGACATGTCAGCTTTGTATTTAACGTCGTCGAATAAGAAGAATTCTGGCTCAGGACCAATTAATACTTCATCAGCAATGCCTTCTGCACGCATATAAGCTTCTGCACGCTTAGCAACAGAACGAGGGTCACGCTCGTAACCTTTGAATGTGTCAGGCTCAACAACGTCACAACGTACGTTAAGAGTCGCTTCTTCTGTGAACGGGTCTAAAACAACAGAGTCTGCATCTGGCATTAATACCATGTCAGATTCATTAATACCTTTCCAACCAGCAATAGATGAGCCGTCGAACATTTTACCGTCTTCGAAGAAATCTTCGGTAACTTGGTGTGCTGGAATTGATACGTGTTGCTCTTTACCTTTTGTGTCAGTGAAGCGTAAGTCGATAAACTTAACTTCGTTCTCTTTAATAAGGTTTAAAACCGTTTGAGACATTGTTTTCTCCAATGAAGTTATTGTTATATTAGCTACGATCATTCGATAACTTTGAATGACCTTTAAAAGTGCAATCTATCAAGCTAAAACTGTGCCACAGAAAATTAATCTTATATTACAACTAATTAGAGCATCTTACACACAATAGAGCTTTACACTTGCACCAAAGTAAAACCCATAAAGCACCATAATGGTGCTTTATGGGTTTTACTTAAAATACGCCTGAAGTTCAAGGTTAAAATCCAATCAATTATTTCTCAATCCAGTCTAACTGACCTATCAGTTTTCTACGTTTAGTAATGAGGTTCTCAATTAACGGTGTCAGTATTAATTCTAAGGCCAGTCCCATTTTTCCGCCTGGTACCACTATCGTATTGATACGCGACATAAATGAGCCGTCTATCATTTGCAGTAAAAATGGAAAATCAACATTTGGCACGTCACGAAAACGGATCACAACAAAACTTTCGTCCAAAGACGGAATGTCTTTCGCACTAAATGGGTTCGAAGTATCGACCGTTGGCACACGTTGGAAGTTAATGTGTGTGCGAGAAAATTGCGGCGTAATGTGATTAATATAATCATCCATGCTACGCACTATGCTGCTCATCACCGCCTCTCGGCTATGGCCACGTTGATTCGTATCGCGAATGATCTTCTGTATCCACTCTAAGTTAACAATCGGAACCATGCCAATAAGTAAATCGACATATTGCGCCACATTATGTTCATCTGTTACTGCACCACCATGCAGTCCTTCGTAGAACAGGCAGTCAGTATTTGCGCGCAATTCTTCCCACGGTGTAAATGTTCCTGGCATCTGATTGTATGGAACCGCCTCATCGAAAGAATGTAAGTATTTACGTACATTACCAGTACCACGCTCACTGTAACTTTTAAACAAGCTTTCCAAGGCGCCAAAGTCATTCGCCTCGGAACCAAAGTAAGAAATGTGTTTACCTTGTTCTTGTGCTTTGCGAATTTCTACGTCCATTTCAGCGCGCGCATAACGGTGGAAACTATCCCCCTCAAGCAGCGCTGCATCAACACTTAGATTTCGGAAGATATGCGTAATCGCATTAGTGGTCGTCGTTGTCCCCGCGCCAGAAGATCCTGTCACTGCGATAATTGGATGTTTAACTGACATATTTATTTTTCTTAATAAAGTAGAGAGGTTGTTATAGAGTGATCAATAAATTTCGTCAAGTGAGTTTTTGCTCTACTAAAATCTATTGGTGTTTGTTATGTATAAGTTCAAGCTATTAAGCGCTATTTTCGCAACATTTGCAATGCAATTAAGTGCAACAGAAATTTTTATCGCCGATGTGAAATTTGGCAAAAATCAATATTTTTTGTCTAATGTACACAATATAACTAAACGTCAGGGGTACGATAACCAACCCCACTTTTCAAAGCATAACAAAGGGTTATTTTACACCGCAATGCTGGGGAAAAGCCCGACGACACAACAAACCGACATTATGTATTACGACTTTGCAACAAAGCGCACACATAATGTCACCAATACCAAAAATGTGAGTGAATATTCACCTACTGAAATAGAGAATGATTCGGCTCTATCAATGATCATTGTTGAGCCTGATGGTAACCAGCGATTATGGAAAACCCTGCTTAATGAGCAATTACAAAATAAAGGACAGTCTTTAATAAACAAAACCATCCAGCCTGTGGGGTATCACTCATGGGACAGTAACCAAGGTTTATTGCTCTTTGTGTTAGGAGAGCCAATGACTCTGCAATACATTAAAAGCCCGACTAAAGTTTATGGGCAGCTAGTTGATGACGAGATTGGCCGTAGTTTACATTTCAACTCGCATATAAATTTATTCACCTACTCCAAGTCGCTACAAGGTAAACAACAATTAAAAACTTTTAATGCTAAAACCGGGCAGCTAAAAGAACTCACGTTTTTACCGGACACTAGCCAAGATTACACTTGGCTTGATGACAGCACCATTATTTCAGCTGCCGGCAGTGTGGTTTATAAATGGCATTACACTGAAAGCTCATCAGATAATAAATGGTCTGTATTTGCAGACTTAACAAATTACTGCTCAACCAATATTACCCGAATGGCGGTTAATCCATCTAAAACAAACCTAGCTTTTGTTTGCGATGAACAAATTAAGGAAGGCTAATGAATTTAACAAAGATAAAAATTGTTGCTTTCAGCGCGATGCTGGGTTTATCGATTAACGCCAAAGCTAACGTCCATGTGCACGATCAAGGGGAAGTATTTATCAGCCAACAAGGTTCGATGTGGCATATCGAATTTGCGGTGCCTGCAATCAACGCATTTGGCTTTGAACATTTGCCGGAAAACCTGCAACAACAAGACATCGTAAAAGGATTTGTTGATTCATTATCATCGCATAAACGTTATATTCAACTTGGCAGTGATTGTTCGCTCATTGCTTCCAATGAAGGCATTTCAGATCTTTACCAAGTTAATAAAGCATTACCTGCGCACAAACATGAACATCATCACGACCAAGATTCAGATGAGGCTACACATTTAAACGCCAGTTTTTCGTTTACGTTTGACTGCCAGTCAGGAGTCAACAGCATCAAATTACCTGCATTTTCTTCACTAAATGAACTGAATAAGCTTTCTGTTCAGTGGATTACCGAACAAGGACAAGGTGCGGCGCAAGTTTATAACGACCAAACAGAATTAACGTTCTAAATTGATCCTTTATCCAAAGTCAGGATTATAATTGAGACCTATTGCGACATAACTTACTATATCGCGGTACAGGTTCATTATTTAAATAATATTCCAAAAAAGAGGTTTTCTTGTCATCGCCAGTGATAAAATTAGAAGGTATAAGCCACCGCTACAAACAAAAAAATGCTCCCTCGCTTGTTATTCCGGCATGGCAAGTCGAGTCACAGCAACAAGTGTTTTTACACGGGGATTCCGGCAGTGGTAAGTCGACGTTATTGAACCTTTTATCCGGAGTATTAACGCCAACGGAAGGTTCGATTGAAGTGCTTGGCGAAAACCTTACAAAAATGTCGAGCGCGCAACGCGATCAGTTTCGCGCTCAAAATATTGGCGTGGTGTTTCAAACGTTTAATTTGATCCCGTATTTATCCGTATTAGAAAACATTCAGTTAGCGGTATATTTCGCAAGCAAAAGCCAACATCAAGTTATCGAACGAGCCGAACATTTACTCAGTAACTTACACCTTGATTTAAATATCCTAAAAAAGCCCGTCAGTCAGCTCAGCATTGGCCAACAACAACGCGTAGCGATTGTACGTGCGCTCATCAATGAACCTGAACTGCTGTTAGTGGATGAGCCGACCTCAGCACTTGATGCTTCTGCGCGAGATGCGTTTTTAAATGTGTTAATCAACACCAGCAAAACCAACAACACATCTATGATCTTTGTCAGTCATGACAAAGCCATAGAACACTATTTCAGCCAATCAGTTGAAATAACAGCATTAACAGAGCAACAAGGAGTTTAACTATGTTATTAACTGTTGCTCGTCAAAGTCTACTGAGCAGAAAAAAGACCGTATTCTTAACCTTTTTGTCGTTAACTATCAGTATGATGGTGTTGTTCAGCGTCGAACATATCCGTTTGCAAGCTAAAGAAAGTTTTAACCGTACAATTTCTGGTACCGACTTAATTGTTGGTGCGCCAAGTGGTCAACTCAATTTATTGTTGTATTCGGTATTTCGAATTGGTAATCCAACCAATGTCATTCAATATCAAAGCTTCAAGGATTTAGAAAACAACAAGCTGGTGAAATGGGCTGTTCCAATATCACTTGGCGACTCCCACAAAGGCTTTCGAGTATTGGGCACTAATCAGGCATATTTCACTCATTACAAATACGGTGACAAGCGCAACTTATCATTTGCCCAAGGCTCAGAATTTAACAGTTTATTTGAAACGGTCGTTGGCGCCGATGTCGCCCAGCAATTAGGTTATAAAGTGGGCGAAAAGATAGTCATTGCCCATGGCATAGGCAGCACAAGCTTTACCAACCACACCGATTCCCCATTTATTATTACCGGTATTTTAGCGCGCACCGGAACACCAGTGGATAAAACCGTGCACGTCAGTTTACCTGCAATAGAAGCCATCCATTTACCGCCCTCAGCGCTGAAAAAACTAGTGGCTGATCCAACATCGATCGACATCGAAGTGAATAACGTCACCGCTGTATTATTAGGGCTTGAAAACAAGTTCGCAACGTTTGCTCTGCAACGCACCATCAATAACTATAAAAACGATCGACTTATGGCGGTGTTACCGGGTGTTGCATTAACCGAGCTTTGGACTTTAGTTGGCACACTTGAAAATTTACTTCGTGTGATAGCTGGATTAGTGTTGTTATCTGCTCTTTTTGGATTGTCCACTATGTTGCTGGCATCAATGAATGAAAGACAAACAGAAATTGCAGTATTCCGAGTATTAGGCGCTGGGCCGGTAAAAATCATGTTGTTGATTTATTTAGAAACCTTGTTGTTAACTCTGATTTCGGTGCTAGCGGCAGTAAGCTTGTTATCCCTCGGTTTCTTAGTATTTAAAGAGCAACTCGCAGCGGAATATGGATTGTTTATCAGTGCCAATATATTCTCCGTTGAAATCTTACAGCTAATAGCTTTTGTCTTTGTCGCAGCGTTAGTGACTGCAATATTTCCAAGCCTTGAAGCATATAAGTCGGCCTTACACAAACAACTTTCCAGTAGAAGGTAGCCACTAAAAATGAGTGAAATAAACGTTATCATTTTCAGTTTAATCATTGTCACCCTATTACCATTTGTTGCCAAAACACCATTAGCTTTGGCCATGAAAAAACATGGTGGTGGCAATCTTGGTGGTTATGATAATCAGCATCCAAGACAACAACAAAAACAGTTAACTGGCTTTGGTGCCCGCTGTTTAGCCGCTCATGAAAATAGTTTTGAAGCGATCATACTGTTTGCGCCTGCGGCCTTGTTGGTCATAGCCACGCAAAATACTAATGAATTCAATGCCAATTTGGCGATGGCTTACGTTATCTGTCGCATCGCCTATTTATTCTGCTATTGGTTTAACTTTGACAAACTACGCAGTCTAGTTTGGATTATCGGCGTTCTTAGCTCGATGACGATGATGGTGAGTTGCCTCAATTAATTTAATTTTTAGCAACCGAAGACCGAATTATTCAACTACCAAAAACAAAAAATCCAATGTTCTCACATCGGATTTTTCAATTTGCTATCAAACTTCTTAAAGCTTAGCTTTCGCGGGCAATCGCTCGGTATGCGATATCTGTTCTGAACTCAGCGCCCGTCCATTTGATTTGATTTACAACTTGGTAAGCGGCTTTTTGAGCGTCAGTGACTGATTCGCCCATTGCCGTGGCACACAATACTCGTCCACCAGCCGTCACAACTTTATCGCCGTCTAATTTCGTACCCGCATGGAAAGTTTTGCTTGAATCCGTCGCAGCTGGAATGCCTGTAATTTCATCACCTTTTGGATAGCTGCCCGGGTAACCTGCTGCTGCTAATACCACACCAACGGCAGGACGAGGATCAAACTCAATATTTGACTGATCTAATTTACCTGCACAAGCGTCTAAACACAGAGTCACTAAATCCGATTGTAAACGCAACATGATAGGCTGAGTTTCAGGATCACCAAAACGACAGTTGTACTCAATCACTTTTGGCGCGCCGTCTTCATTGATCATTAAACCGGCATATAAGAATCCTTTATATGGGTGACCTTCTTTTGCCATACCTTCAACCGTTGGGAAAATAACTTCGTCCATAATGCGCTTATAAACTTCTTCCGTTACTACCGGCGCTGGAGAGTATGCACCCATGCCACCTGTGTTTGGGCCTTCATCGTTATTATACGCACGTTTGTGATCTTGACTGGTTGCAAATGGTAAAACGTTTTTGCCGTCTACCATGACGATGAAACTGGCTTCTTCACCGGTTAAAAATTCTTCGATAACGACTCGAGAACCTGCATCACCAAATGCATTTCCCGCTAACATGTCTTCAATTGCGTCAATGGCATCTTGCTCTGTCATGGCAACAATAACGCCTTTACCCGCCGCTAATCCGTCTGCTTTAACCACAATTGGTGCGCCTTGCTCTTTCACATAAGCAACCGCTGGCTCGATTTTTTCGAATGTTTGATACGCACCTGTCGGAATGTTATGACGCGCTAAAAAGTCTTTAGTGAATGACTTCGAACCTTCTAATTGCGCAGCGCCTTCGGTTGGACCAAAAATAGTTAGACCCAAAGCTTCAAACTTGTCCACCACACCAATCACAAGTGGCGCTTCTGGACCAACAATGGTTAACTCAATTTTGTTGTCTTGCGCAAACTTAGCTAAGCCATCTACATCATCTGCAGCAATCGCTACGTTTTCCAATTTAGATTCATGTGCGGTACCTGCATTGCCCGGTGCGACAAAGACTGTTTCTACGTTTTCATTTTGTGCCGCTTTCCACGCTAGTGCGTGTTCACGACCGCCACCACCAATTACAAGTACTTTCATTTTGAATCCTGATTTTAATTTAGAGCATAAAAATTGGCGGGAATTCTACCACAATGGCGTTTTAAACAGCTATTAGATTTTAATCTCAATTATGCTCATTTGCGCCAGAGCATTTGGACTTTTCCACCAGCTATTGCGCTTGATCAAATTATCAAACTGCCAAGTCTTTATACTGACCCCATTAACTAGCAATTAAATGGTCAACGGCATGGCGGACATTCATAACCTTCATACACTCTCAGCAGAACTGCTTAACAAATATAATGTTAATGGGCCTAGGTACACCTCGTACCCTACTGCTCTTGAGTTTAATCAAGCGTTCAATAATGAAGAATTTGAAGTCGCAGTAGGTAATTCAACCAGTAAAAACTTATCGCTATACATTCACATTCCGTTTTGCCACAGCCTTTGTTATTACTGCGGTTGCAATAAAATTGTGACACGGCACCGTCACAAAGCTGACGAATATTTAGATTATCTAGAAAAAGAAATCAGCGCGCGGGCAAAGCTGTTTGCAAAGCATCAAGTACAACAAGTTCACTTGGGTGGTGGCACGCCTAGCTACTTATCTAAGCTACAATTTTCTCGCTTAGTTAACAAATTAAAATCCGCCTTTGCGTTTAAAAATGAAATTGAAATGAGTATAGAAATCGATCCACGAGAAATCGAAATTGATTTATTAGACCATCTAAAATCTCTTGGATTTAACCGTCTCAGTTTTGGCGTACAAGACGTTAATTTAGAAGTGCAAGAAGCGATAAACCGAGTGCAAGATACCGACTTTTTAGCGCAGCTTTTAGCAAGAGCCAAAGAGCTAAGTTTTGATTCAGTAAATTTAGATTTGATCTATGGTTTACCTCACCAAACTGAAACTTTGTTTAACAACACGTTAAACAAAGTAATAGAGCTTAATCCAGATCGTATTTCACTATTCAGCTACGCACATTTACCAAGTCGATTTGCTGCACAACGTAAAATCAAAGATCACTGGCTACCAAGCTCTAATGACAAGCTAAAGTTAATGCTAAATGCCATTGAGTTTCTAACCAACCAAGGTTACGTGGCCATTGGTATGGATCACTTTGCCAAGCCAAACGATGAGCTGGCAATTGCCCAAAAACAAGGTGAATTACATCGTAATTTTCAAGGTTATACCACTCAGGGTGAGTGTGACTTGTTAGGGCTTGGTGTTTCTTCTATTAGTTCTGTAGGCAATAGTTTTAGCCAAAATTACAAACAGTTAAGAGAGTATTACTTCGCTATTGATGTTTATGAAGACGCCATTGAAAAAGGGTTATTGTTGGATAGAGACGATAAGATCAGAGGCGCAGTGATCAAACAACTAATGTGTAATTTTAAGTTAGACAAACAACACATAAATACCAGTTTGAACATCGACTTTGACGCTTATTTTGCCGAAGAACTCGCAAAACTATCGCCTTTTATCGAAGACGGCTTAATCGATATAACAAACACAGAAATTGTTATAAAACCCCAAGCCAAATTATTAATTAGGAACATTGCCATGACGTTTGATGCGTATATGGCGAAACAACTTAACCAACAACGATTCTCTCGAGTTATATGACAGAATGAATTCTAAAACAAAAAATGGCGACTTAATTAAGTCGCCATTTTGTATATCAACACCAAGTGAGTACTGAGTTAGTTAAGCTCGTCTCAATCTACGCACCAAGCCAAATGCACACGCTGATAATAATACCCAAGCAGCTGGCTCTGGCACTTCAGTGACAGAGTAATTGATGTTATCAATGGCGCCTGAACCGCCTAAATTAATGCGGATAGCCATTACATTATCAACCGCGAATACGCTCTTTTCCCAACCTCTATCACCAGTCGCTGGCATAAAGAATAAATTATCTTGTAGGTTGTCATTAAACTGAGCATCTGAGAACAATTCGATCTCATATTTTGGTTGGTTAGATTCCGCGTACTCAATATCAAAAAAGTCGATACTGTTTAACGTCACCGCTTGTGAAAATACAATGTCAAAATAACCTGCTGGTCGGCTACCTTCATCATCAGGATCGCTACCGCAGGTAAATTGATCACACTCATCTGGATGTTCATGAATAATTAAAACATTACCTGGGTTATATTTTTCACCGGCCGAATTTGTAAAGGGAGACGCAAGGTCAGAGTCACCACCTGTATAGTTATTAGTATCAAAGATAACGCCAATGTTATCATCATAGATGCCATAACTTTGGTTAACGCCTTTTATTGTAACGCCGTGTGACAACTGATATTCGTTATCAATAATTGTTCCGGCATCAAAGTCCTCAAAGTCGATAATCTCAGCGTTTGCTGACGTTGCTAACAATGTTGTTAGAACAAAAATGATACTCGACCATTTTTTTAAAACTTGTTTCATTTTTATATCCGCTTAAACCACTACCAAAAGCGATATTTGCACAAACAATGCCACAAATAAAAACATATATTTTTCAATGAATAAGGTTGAGGTTGAGGTCACAACATTATCTAATGTAAAAATTATCGACAGTAGTTTTTTATACTTTGTTTACCTGAATAACTTTACTTCAGTTAACTTTCTAACATGGTTTCAAAACCACCGTAAATTAAGCGTTTTCCATCAAACGGCATAGCGTTGTTTTCCGGCGCCATACGTTCATCCTCCATTAATCCTTGCCAACCTTTATTACGAGCTTCTTTTGATGGCCAAACTACCCACGAAAAGACAATAACCTCATTATCTTGGCACTTAACCGCAAGAGGAAAAGACGTCAGCTCACCGTCTGGTACATCATCACCCCAGTTCTCTACTATTTTTAACGCACCATGGTCTTTAAATGCTTCTGCCGATATCTTGGCATGTTCCATATACTTTTTTTTGTTTGCCATCGGGACCGCACAAATAAATCCGTCAACGTACGACATAAATCACCTTTTATTTATTAACTGTTTCATCAGTCCAAAAGGTTAGTACACTACTGAATAAACGTATGAATATTTTGCACGACTTGCTTCAATAAACGAGTACGGGCCTCTAGGCTAGCCCAAGCAATATGAGGGGTAATAATTAAGTTAGGGAAACTTTCTTGCAGCAAGATATGATCAGATTTTGGCGGTTCTTCCGTTAAAACATCCGTCGCCGCTCCCGCAATAGATTCGTTTTTGATGGCTGCCATTAACGCTTTTTCGTCGACAATTCCGCCGCGTGCTGTATTGATTAAAATGGCGCTTGTTTTCATTAAGTTAAATTCGTTTTCGCCAATTAAATGGGTAGTCGATTCGATTAATGGGCAGTGTAAACTTATGATGTCTGAGTGAGTGAGCACTTGCTGAAAACCAGTTCTTCCGTTTCGAACGTCATCTTCACCTTTGTGTTCAGCAATCAATATCTGCATACCAAAAGCGTTAGCAATTTTTTCTACCGACTTCGCTAAATTGCCATAACCAATCAAGCCAATGGTTTTTCCTTCCAGCTCCACAATTGGATAATCGAACAAGCAGAAACTTTTACTTTGACACCAGGCTCCTTGATGAACTAATTCATGATACTGAGCGCTGTGTGTTATGAGTTGCAAAATATAACTAAATACCAATTGAGCGATGGAAGATCCTGCATAATTAGTGACGTTTTTAACTTGAATGTTTTGATTTTGTGCCGCGTCTAAATCGATATTATTCATGCCAGTTGCAGCGACACAAATAAGTTTAAGTTTGGGGCTTTTAACTAACGTAGCTTTATTTAGAACCACTTTATTAGTTATCACAATGTCAGCATCTTTGGTTCGCTCATGCGTTTCATCGGCAGTTGTGTAATCGTAAAACGTCCAGTCGATATCCCCTCTTGTGAGCAGCTCAAGGTTGACGTCTGGTCCTAAGGTTGCCGAATCTAAAAAAACACCTGTAAATTTCGTCATACTTTAAATCTTACCATTGAAGCGCCACAATATTTCGATTTATAAAAAAGGGAGACATTTCGCTCCCTATATTTTATTAATTGAATACTATGCAGCATTATATGTTTTAACTTGTTTTTGTCTCTTGTAACAACTGCAAACTTTCTTCCGCAAAACCGTAACCGGCTTCTTCATAAAAATTGAAGATGCGATCTACGCCTTCTTGTTTCAACTGAGCAATTTGATCTTCATAACGCGCAATCGCCGCTACTTTTCCGTTAAAACCGGCATAACTTAATTGCTGACGTATATTTGAAATATCCTGTACGTAAGGCAACGCGATAAGCACTAATTTAATTTTCGATAAATCTAAACCATCCCATAAATCGCAATCTTCACCGTCGCCGTATACGGTTTGATAACCTGACTCACTTAACTTTTTGACACGGGTTTCATCCGCATCCATACCTATGACGGGTAACTCAGTGATCTTACATGCCGCGTTATAAGCACCTTTACCAACACGTCCCATGCCGATGATCATAATCTCAGTGTCGTCTGGTATCTCAATGCTTAAATCTTTACTTTGCGACGACCGACTGAATCGAAACAATAGCTCTTTTTTGTTTTTATAAATGTTATGAGCGTGTTTGTAGAACACACTGGTAAAGACAAATGAAAATGAAACCGCCAAGGCTAAGATCACCAGCCACTCTTTAGCCAGCCAACCTTGTTGCACACTCATGGCCGCAACTATTAGTCCAAACTCACTGTAGTTAGATAATACTAATGATGACAGAAACGAACTGCGCGTTCTCACGTTCATCACGTTGAACAGCCCGTAAAACAGCAAGGCTTTGATTGGTATAAACAACACCAGTAAGACCGCTATCAAGGTCATATTCAGATCGGGCAACGCGGTAAATCCAATTGATAGGAAAAAGCCAATTAAGAATAGGTCTTTAAAGCCCATTAACGACTTATAAAGCTCAGTAGATTTCGGATGACTACTGATTAAAATGCCCATAACCAGCGCCCCAAGATCACCTTTAACCCCTACCAGTTTAAAAAGCTCGTAGCCGCCAAACGCTAAGAAAAAGCCCAACAGGGGTAACAATTCACCGTGACCTGTTTTTTCTAACACTTTGCCTAAAAACGGTTTTACAAATAGTAATCCCAACAAACCAAACGCAGCAAGCGATGGCAATACGCCTGTGGCAGCGACTAAAAACAATACTGCAACTATGTCTTGCATGACTAAAATCGCTATGGCTAATTTGCCATGTTCGGTTTTTAGTTCTCCGCTTTCTTCTAATATTTTAACGACACATACTGTGCTGCTGAAACTCAGTGCAAACGTAATGATTGCAACCGTCGCCAAATCCAATCCGGCAAAATAATACAAGCCAAGCGCTGTGATTCCGAAAAACAGCGCCGACATAGTAACAATCCACAAGCTCATGTTACTTAACGAAACCACTATTACTTCGCGTTTCAGCAAGTCTCGAATGTTTAACTTCAGACCTATGGTAAATAACATCAAAGTAATACCAAGCTGAGACAAAACTTCAATTCCGGAGGTGGCTTGCAAGCCCAAAAAGTGTAATAAAAAGCCTGCGAACAAATACCCCACCATTGGCGGCAATGAAACCAGTCGTACCGAAACGCCGCACAAAAATGCGAACAATATCCAAATAAATTCCATGTTGTTTTATCTGCTCACTTGTCGTTAATTACCGCTAACTAATTTAGTTACTAAGTTGGTTCAATAGCTTATCTTTCTTCAGCCAAATATCATTCAGCCAAACTTGAAAACGTGATTTAAATTCAGCATCACTGAAATAATCGCCAATTACATCCTGTTCAACTTGCATAAGCTCTACATTCACTTGAATTCGCTTCATACGACCTAACAAGATGTCTTTGGCTGGTTCTGCGTTATCAGGATAATTTAAGGTGACATTAAGTACACCTGAAAATAAATGACCCATGGCTGAAAGCGTAAACGCAATACCACCAGCACGCGGATTCAGCAGCTTGTTAAATTGACTGTCTTGTTTTGCTTTTTTAGTCGAGGTAAAGCGAGTTCCCTCGACAAAATTAATAATTGTGGTTGGAATGTTTTTGAACTTTTCACACGATTTTTTAGTGCGCTCAATGTCCTTACCTTTCATTTCAGGATGCTTTTCCAAATACCCTCGACTGAAGCGCTTCATAAATGGCATATCCATCGCCCAAGCCGCCATACCGACAAAAGGCACGCGTTTTAGCTCGTCTTTTAAAAAGAACTTTGGCGACGGTAATCGATTTAACGCAAGTTGAGTTAACACCATAATATCCACCCAGCTTACATGATTACAAATGAGTAAGTACCAACTTTTTTTGTTTAACTTATCCGGGCAATCAATTTGCCAGTCTATCGGGTTGGTTAGGTTCATAGCGAATAAATTACCCAACGCCCAACCACGCCAGATAATATTAATGACAAAATTCAATACCACTGTGATGGGTTTTATTGGCAATAAAAGTTTGAAAATACCTAATATAAAAATTGAGGTGCTCACCACCGCGGTGATTGTTAAAAATAAAGGTACAGTGATAAATACAATTAGCCAAGAAGGCAAAAACGACAGCATAAATATCCTTACAACATCTGTTAATGACTGAGCTCTATAGCAGCTTGTTTTTGCGATGTTTTATCTTGCAACATCATCAAAGTTTGTTCTTTTTGCTGCCAAAGCTGGTTAACCCAAGAATGAAGGTGTTTTTTGTATTCTTTGTCACTGGAATAGTCACCAACTAATTCTGGCGTAATATCGATTACGTTAACGTGCATATAAACATTTTTCACCTGTCCAGACAAAAAATGCCAAAAAGTAGGAATTTGTTTTGGGTAGTGAATCGTAACATCCACTATTTTGTGTAATTGCTGCCCCATTACGGTCAGCACAAAACCAATACCACCTGATTTAGGTTTTAATAATTGCTTGTAAGGACTTCCTTGTTTTACATGCTTTTGCGGCGTGAAGCGGGTGCCTTCCATAAAGTTCATGACGGACACTGGTTTAAATTTAAACTTCTCACACGCTTGTTTGGTCGTTTCTAAATCCTTACCTTTTAAGTGTGGATTTTTCGCGAGAAACGATTTGCTATAACGACGCATAAACGGAAAGTCCAATGCCCACCAAGCCATGCCTAAAATTGGCACATACAATAACTCTTGCTTTAAAAAGAACTTTAAAAACGGAATTCGACCATTTAATGCACGTTGCAACACAACAATATCAACCCAAGACTGATGATTCGACAATACCAAATACCAATCTTTACTCGACAACTGCTCAAGGCCAGAGGTATGAATTTTCAGCGGCGAACATAAACGTTGAATGCCTGTATTGACTGAAACCCAAGCAGACGCACACAAGTCAAGAATATAACCAACCCAACCGCGAAACACTTTGAAAGGGATCAGTTTAAACACCGATAAAACAAAAATTGGCAACGCCCAAAACAAGGTATTAATTACATACAAAGACAAAGAAATCGTTGCAATGAACACTGCAACTACTTTTTCTAAAAAACTCCTCACCACTTATTCACTCCACTCATTTTCAAAATAGGTATAACCAACCAATCCAGATTGCAACTCTTCGAGAAATTGTTGTTTAACAGACTCGGACAAATCAGTTGCCAACAACTGCTGTTGGTAACTTTTCGCTAATTTTTCAGGTTCAAAGTTAACATGATCCAACACATCACTGACACTTTCACCTTTAAATATCTGACTCAACTTATATCCACGTTCACTTTGCTGACAAAGCTCCACATGTACAGAGTCGGTATCGCCAAATAAATTATGCAAATCTCCCAAGATTTCTTGATACGCACCAACCATAAACATGCCTAAAACGCAGTCTTTTTTATGCGTAAACTCAGGTAACGGCAGACTCGCTTCAATACCTTCACCATCTGCGTATTGACGAATCTGACCGTCAGAGTCGCAGGTAATGTCTTGCACAATAGCTCGATTTACCAATGGCTTGTCTAGATTCGACAGTGGCATCACTGGGAAAATTTGCTCAATGCCCCACACATCAGGCAAGGATTGAAACAGCGAAAAATTCACGAATAATTTATCCGCCAGTTTTTCATTGAGTTCATCCATCACCTCTCTGTGGGTGCGAGACTTTAAATTCAATAGGCCATGGACACGATGCAAAATTGCAAAATACACCTGTTCGATTTTTGCCCATTGCGCCAGTCCTAACATACCGACCACATATTGCTGATGAGCGTCGCCGTACAAATGCAACGCGTCGTGATAAGACTCTAAAACATGGCGTTTATCTGTATGTTCATAAGCGCGCCACAATTCATGATAAATGGCGCTGTCATCATCACTAGGCTCACTGATTTGTGTTGGAGCTGTGGCACTTTCAACGTCTATCACGTCTGTGATCAACATGGCATGATGCGCTGTCATAGCACGGCCTGATTCAGTAATAATATTTGGCTCTTCAATGTCTAATTGCTGACAAATTTCCGCCACCGGACCAATCACATTTTTTGCATATTCTTCTACGGTGTAATTCATTGAGCAACTACTGCGAGAACCAGAGCCTTCGTAATCTACTCCCAATCCACCACCAACATCTATGGTTTGAATATCAACCCCTAACGCCCGCAACTCGGCATAATGGCGAGCACATTCACGCATGGCGTTATGAATATCTCGAATATTGGCAATTTGTGAACCTATGTGAAAATGCACTAATGTTAAGTGTTGCAACTGTTGTTTCGAACTCAGGCGTTCTATCACCTGTAATACTTGTGTCGCAGACAAGCCAAACTTACCTTTTTCACCACCGGTGTTTTGCCATTTGCCTTTGCCAATAGCATTCAAACGAATACGAATACCAATAGTCGGCATAAACCCGGTGTCTTGGGCTGCGGCTAATAACACATCCAGTTCAGTCATTTTTTCAATGACTACATGCACCTTATGCCCCATAGAGGTTCCAATACACGCCAAGCGCATAAACTCACTGTCTTTGTATCCGTTACACACTATGGTGATTGGCTTGGATGAAACCCCTAAAATTGCCATTAATTCAGGTTTACTGCCAGCTTCAAGGCCCACTTTCCCAGAGTGATGATTAACCAGCTTTTCAACGACAGAAAACTGCTGATTCACTTTAATCGGATAAACCGCCGTGTACTGACCTGAATATTCTCGTTCTTTTTTAGCTTTTTTAAACGCTGAAATAAGGTTTGAGGCTCGGTGAGATAAAATATCAGTAAACCGCACCAAAATTGGATACGCTAAGCCGGCTTGTTGTAACTCGTCGCACAAGCTTGGCAGGTTAATACAGCCCAGTTCCGCATCGCCCAGCGGCGTAACTTCTAATTGACCTTGGTCGTTAATATCAAAATAGCTTTCGCCCCAACGTTTTACGTTGTAGACAGACTTTGCATTTTCAATATTTTTCATGGATTTATCACCAAAAATTGATATGCGATTATTTTATCGCGTTTCATTGTTAAATGAGAAGGAGTTATTGCGTCTGCAGCGATTATCTACGAAAATAATAACAACTTAATTACATCTTCATGTCGAGAGCAGAACATGGCAAACCAAGACAACACACCTAAAAACAACCCGTCATTATCTAATGAACAATGGTGTACAGAAATTCACGCTGATTGTGGCAGCGCTTTTGCGTTGAAAATAAATAAAAAGTTGGCGGCAAAACAATCCGACTTTCAATTAGTGGAGGTTTACGAAACGGAAAATTTCGGCAATTTAATGATGATCGATGGTTGTACTATGGTCAGCAGCCGCGAGAACTTCTTGTATCATGAGATGATGTCTCATCCTGCTTTATTTACTCACCCAGCACCTAAAAACGTGGTAATCATTGGCGGCGGTGATTGCGGTACTTTACGAGAAGTTTTACGTCACCCTGAGGTTGAAACCGCTTATCAAATCGATATTGATAAAGTAGTCACTGAAATGGCTGAAATTTATTTCCCGGAACTGTGTGAGTCCAACAATGATCCTCGCGCCAACATTCAGTTTGATGATGGCATAAAATTCATGGCCGATGCGAAAGACAACTCCATCGATATTATTATCGTTGACTCGACAGATCCTGTCGGCCCGGGCGAAGGTCTATTTAACCATGCGTTTTATAAAAACTGTTTACGAGCGTTAAAAGCGGATGGCATTTTTGTACAGCAAAGTGAATCCCCGTTATTACACCTAGAGCTGTTAAATGAAATGCGAGATGCCATGACGGAAGTCGGCTTTAGTGATTTACAACACTTAAACTTCCCACAAATGATTTACCCTTCCGGTTGGTGGAGTGCCACTTTAGCGAAAAAATCAGGCAAGTTTGAAGAGTTCCGAGCCGATGCCGCGAATAAAGCGGCTCGTGATTGGCAATTACAATATTACAATGCCGATGTTCACTTAGG